>NZ_LBAW01000001.1 GCF_001648595.1 Legionella bozemanae
AAATTGCGGAGATTTAAAAATGATATAAATCAGATATGGTAAGGGTTCTTAATATATTGCTGATTAGTCATATATTATTTGGTAAAAAAGATATCCACAGATAAGAGATAGAAAAAGAATTTAGACATGGATATGTTATACAAATAAAAAATAAAAAAACAGTCTTGACTCGCACTATTTTTACTTTTTATTTTGTCTCGATGCTTGGTTAAACTTTGTGCTTAAAAAATAACTCTTCTCGGAAAGAGTAGGAAGACTAAAAGTCATATGTATATAGAAATGCAACATTAGTTTACAAACATATATTAGATAAAGCCTTCACCAGCTGGAAAAGCAAACCGATGTTATCTATTAACCGAGATCGCATTGCCAAATATCACGAAAAACTAGGCCAGGTGAAGCCTATACCAATTTGGCCATGAGAATACTCCTTGCCTATTCAATTTTGCTGCTGGGCAGTATGAAGATAATAATGGTCATTTCACAGTACATGATTTGAGACGAACATTTATCACCATTGCAGAAAGTCTGGATATCCCTGCTTATGCGCTAAAGCGTTTAATGAACCATAAGATGAGTAATGATGTGACTGCGGGATACATTATTGTTGATGTTGAGCGGTTAAGAAAACCAATGCAGTTTGTTACCGATTATGTTTTGAAGGGTATGGGAGTGATTAAGTCTGCTGAAGTCATTACGATACAAACTGTAAATAAAGAACAGATATAAATGCAGTCCAAAGACTTTACAGTGTCTGGCAAATTATAAGTTTCAGTAAGTTCCATTTTGGAACTCACTGCGTACCCAATTCAACAAACTCCATTTAAGCCTTATCGAGATTTAAAAAATAACGAGTCGCTTTAAGTTCGCCAGTTCGTTTGATAATATTTTTTTTAACCAAGTCATTCAGATCTCTGGTTGTTGTAGCGATCGTCGCACCAGTAATACTCATATAATTTTTAGCACTTAAACCACCTACAAATCCATCAGGCCCAGCATGAAATAATCTTAATAAAGCCTTTTCTTGCCTTGGATTAATTTTCCCTTCCGCTTCCCTTAAAATAACAGATTTCTTAATAATAAAATCAATATACAAATAAGTGCTTTGTTGCGCTTCTAGGGCGATATTAGCAAACCATAAAAGCCAAGACGTTAGGTCTAAAGTTTTACTTGCTAAACCTAATTGCTGATAATATTCCTTTCTCTTTTTTAATAATATTTTTGCCAATACCGTCATTACTGGTTTTGAAAATCCTTGCGATAAAGCTTTTTCTGCTATAGCTCGCCCTATTCTTCCATTCCCATCTTCAAAAGGATGGATACTCTCAAACCACAAATGAGCTATTCCTGCTCGGGTTAATGTGGGTAAAGGAGCTGAACCAGTGAGAGAACTCCGTTCAAACCAATTAATAAATTGATCCATTTCGGCAGGAACACATTTTGAAGGAGGCGCTTCAAAATGGATTTTTCGATCATAATCAGGCCCAGAAACAATTTGCATTGCTTCTTCATGATTACGATATTGACCAATATGTTCGAAATGATGGCTATTACCCATTAAAAATTGATGCCATTCAAATAAAACCTGATGTGTTAGTGGACTAGAAATTGTTTGATATAAATTAACCATCATTTTGGCGATCCCACGCTCTGCCAAACTAGCTCTAGGAGCTTCTGTAGACAAGCCCAACTCTTTTTTTATAGAAGATTGAACACTATCCCTGTTTAAATGCTCCCCTTCAATTTCAGAACTATCCAAAGCATCAGTACACATTAAATCGATAAATAAATTTTGCTTACCTTCTTGAGATATGTGTTGCGAAGACCCAATAATAATACCCGCTCTCTCAGTAAAAGACTGTTCATAGACAACTAATTTATCTGAATCCCAAGTAAAATTAGGCCAATTCTCAAGCTGCCAATTCCATTTCATGATTAATAACCTCACGCTTTATTAATCAAAATATAGCATATTAGTGATTAATAAAATATAGTTTTATTAATCAACATTATTTTTAATAACAGTAGTTTCAGGCGCAATGTAGACACTTCAAAAGCTACTTTTTTCAGATTTTAAATTCTGATAAAGAACAATAACTCTATAACTCTCAGAGAATAGCATAATAAACCATTAGCAAAATTAAATAATTAACCAAGGTTATTAATCCAATTTTATTTGAACTATAAAATATCTGGGGCAAATATCTAGGAATAGATCAGTGTATTTTTATATGAAATTAAGGTTTTTATGATGTCGATAAAAAATATAAGCACTTCAATACAAAAATATTAATGAGCATAAAACCTAAATTATGTAAATCAGTAGAAGAGTATATTAAACAATTAAGTCTCTCCAATGGCACTTGGTGGGAAGATAATAACTGATCGCAGGTATTTCCATTCCTACTGAATATGATTCTTATCGAGCAATCTTTTCATTCGGATTAAAACGGATAAACCCATATATCCAGAACAAAAGCTCCACCCATTCGCTCCTCTTTTTAAGTTCATTTTCAAGATTAAAAGGAGTTTCCTTTTTCCTTCTTGCTAGACATTCTTCAAACCAATTAAATCCTGTGATGATCTTTCCTTGGATTAAGTATTCACCATTTGATAATTTTACATTTAATAACCCGCAAACTCCGTGACAAATTGCAGCTACCATTTTATCGCTTTCATATTGTTTTTTAATTATGTACTGTATTCGGATATCGTTTGGAAAATCACACATTGCGCCATGTCCGCCTGCTAAATAAACGCAGTCAAACTGTTGTTCAGAAACATCTTCAAGTGCTTTCGTATCTTTTAATAACTCTCTAAAAGAAGCATCTTTCCAATATTTTCTGGAGATTTTATCTAATATCATTAGCTTTAAACTTTCAGGATCAATGAGTGTATTCCCCCTTTGGGGCTTGCAATAGTTATTTCATAACTTCGTTTTTTGGCACTATCATAAATATGTGTCAGCTCACTTAACCATAATCCAGTTTCTAGGTTGCCACTTTCATACTTTGCAACACTCGTAACTATTACCAGAATTTTAATCATTTTTGCTCACTTTTAATCATCGTAATACCCTCTTGATAAGTTGTGATGTCAAACTCAGGGAATCTTTTTTTGAACTTATTGGAAATAAAAATGTTGTCACATTTATATCGAGGCAGTATCTCCTGTAATTCTTTCAGTTGTTTGTTAAAAAAACTGCCGAGTCTAAACATCCACATTTTTAGAACTGTGTAGTCAAATTTTTGTCCGTAGATTTCTGAAGCAATATTTATTAATTCTTTGTAGGTTAGTCTACTGTCATCACAAGGCAAATGCCAAGTTTGGTTATACGTATCAGGTGTATTTCCAATTAACGCCATTGCTCGACTTGCGTCTGGTGTCCAAATTAAGGTTCTTAATGTATTGTCTCTTAAAGGGACTTTTAGTTTTTTATGTTGTTTAATTTTGTCAAAAATTAAAGTATTCGTTAAACTTTGTTTTTTCCCAGGCCCATAGAATTCAGGGGCTCTGCAAATAACTGCATCAATGTTTTTGTTATCTATTTCTTTCAATAACATTTCAACTATTTGTGCTCTTACAATTGATTTCCGCCCAGCTGGAACAAAAGGACTTTCTTCTGTTTGTGGTTCGCTAGTTTTTGCGTACATATATGTATTGTCGAAAAATACTAACTTGCAATTATGCTTAGTACAGGCTTTAAGGATATTCTTCATTATGGTAGGAAATTGTTCTTCCCACACTTGCGAATTCATGGGCAATCCAACAGTTAAATAGGCAATTTCACTTCCTGCTACTGCTTTGTCTGTAGCTTGAGTATCCAATAAATTTGCTGGAAAAAGTTGGTCTGTTACATTGACTTTTTGGGATTTCGGCTTACTAATCTTATATCTGGCGTATAATTTTTACGCAGTTCTTTTGCTAACTCTTCCGCAATTTGTCCATTCGCTCCTAATATGGTTTGCCTATTTCCTGTTTTGTTTTTTAACTCCATGAATACATTCCTTTTCAAAATTTAGATGGTGCAAAAGCGTTTAGTCTTAGAGAGTATACGAAAAATACCATTTTGCGCCCTTATGGTAATTATTTAAATCAAAATTAATTAAACAGTTCTTTGAATTCATTTAACCTAATGAAATCGTCTCTCGAAACGAAATAATATGAGTTCACAAAAACGATGGGTTTGTAGACGTATTAAGTATTGTTCGGGAACTTCTCATTTTATCTTTATTGTAGTTTGCAAACTCTAAATAGAATCAAAGTTCGTTAATTTTGATTAAGACTTTATAAACTCATTATCGAGAGTACGTCCTTGCATTAACATCTTGTATTTAAGTGAACATTATGACGATTATATAATGTTTGATAACATGCATGTGAAAGATTTTATTTCGCACTTTATCAATATGTTTTTAATGAATTAAATGTTTTGCCAAGACTTCAATTTATCAAGGATTGTGAGAGTTTATGACTAAGCACAGCCCTCCGGTACGGCATGATTTGCCTCGCGCTCAAATTTTAGCAGAGCGAGCTTTTGCTTCAATTGAGCGCTTTCTACATATCGAAGCTGTTAAGTGGTATTGTCCTTCTTATCGCAGCAGCTATCGCATTGATATGGGCTAATTCTCCTTGGGCGGCGAGCTATAAAAATGTGTGGCACGCACCCTTTTCCATCGGGTTAGGAACATTTGAGTTTTCCTGGCCTCTACATTTTTGGATCAACGATGCTCTGATGACTTTTTTCTTTCTCGTTGTTGGGATGGAAATTCGTCGTGAAATCCATGAAGGAGCATTAAGTAATATCAGGCAGGCGATGCTTCCAATGATTGCTGCATTGGGTGGTGTTGTTGTACCTGCATTAATTTTTCTTGGATTCAATTCTCAACCGATTCTGCAAAATGGGTGGGCGGTACCGACAGCAACTGATATTGCATTTGCAGTCGGTGTGCTTGCATTGCTAGGTCGCTCTATCCCTGGAAATATTCGAATCTTCTTACTGACCCTGGCTATCATTGACGACATTGTTGCTGTGCTTATTATTGCACTGTTCTATTCGGGAGGTCTTAATTATGTAGGCTTTCTGATTGCCGGTTTGGGTATCCTATTGGTGCTGGGCTTTCAACGCATCGGCATAGGTTCAGCATTTGGTTATATTATTCCGGGAGCTATTATCTGGATTGGAATGTTGATGACTGGCGCTCATCCCACTTTGGCAGGAGTTGTGCTTGGCCTGATGACACCTACAGTGTCGGTACGTATGTCTGAGCGTCCTTTAGAGATATTGTCACGCATTGCTAACGAACTTACTGGTCAAGATATAAAAACGGAAGACAAACATAAGATGACGCGGTCGCTTCGAAAGCTTCAGCTAGCGCAGAGGGAATTATTACCCCCGGTTGTTCGAGTGCAAAGAGCTTTGCATCCGTGGGTTGCTTACGGAGTAATGCCGTTATTTGCGTTGGCAAATGCTGGTGTAAGCATGAGTAGTGGTGCTTTCTCTAGTAATAATGAGCTAAGAATTATCATTGGTGTTGCTATAGCCTTGGTGATCGGAAAGCCTCTTGGGATTGTGGGTATGGGCTGGGCTTCCGTGCGGATGAGATGGTGTAAATTGCCGCCTGATGTGACTTGGAAGGGCATCGCGTTGGTAGGTCTTCTCGCGGGTATCGGGTTTACTATGTCTATTTTCATTGCAATGTTGGCTTTTGATGATGAGAAATTGCTGAATGCGGCTAAACTGGGTGTTTTGATTGGGTCGTTTACTGCTGCTGTATTAGGATTAACTTGGGGTAAAATCTATATCAACAGACACAGTTTATGATCATTCAACTCTTTGTCTCTCAAAATCGAGGTTAATTACGGACAAATTCAACGATACATCTCCTGTCGTTAATATCTATATAAAACGATTTAATAACTTTATTATCAATTATATTGTATTTTGTGGATTAAATTAGATCATCTTTTACAACAGGCCGGTACCTTATCTATCTCAAAGTAGGCATTTTAAATAGAAACAACCCTTTATTCACCGTTACAGTAATATGAAAAAAGCAGAATGTTTGAGATAAATGAGATTTATTTGGGTAATTATTGTTCGTTTTATAGGTGTCTATTAAAATCCATAGATTGATGCAATACCCGAATAACAGCGATGCCATAATCTGTAGTTTTGAAAAAAATAATATGAGAACCAATATTAAATGCGCGTAAATCTGGTCGAATATAATCACACTTTCGAGCAATTAAGGGATCATCTGCGAGGCGCTGAAAGCTTGAGTCAATTGCCAAAATATAATCCTCTGTTCTTTTGATGCCAAACTCATGTGTGCTATATGAATAGATGGACTCAAGATCCTCTATTGCTTTTGGATAAAGACGATATGTTTTATCTGGCATGGGATTTTTTCTTCATTCGCTTAAGAAAATCATGTGCATCCCATGTTAGAGGATCACCACTAGCCTCTCCTTCATCTATAAGATGACGCAGTTGCTCAAGTTTTGATTCAGCTTGCTTTTCACGAAGTAAACGCAATGATTCTCTTAATACCTCGCTATTACTTCTATAATCTCCTGAATCTACGAGTGATTCCACGTAATGACGAAGTTCATTACCCAAATCAACAGTCATAGTGCGGGCCATAGCTACCTCTACAATGTAAGAATTTATCTTACATATAAGTATATAAGACATTGTCTTACATTTCAAATTATGTGTTTTTTAATAAAATACTTTACTCTTAAAAACGAGCGTTTTTTGATACATTGGAGATCTATCAATAAAGCGTGCCTTTTGACAAAGTTGCAATTAACCAGGCTTTGCTGCTTTAGTTATCTTCCATTCCTATAGTGCGATTGATAAGCATAGCGGCCATTATTATTTTCCATGGCTTCTCCTATGAGCTCAATTATAACCCTTAAAAAGAAAGCGGCTAATGCAATAGCTAACCCGGTTATAGCGTGATTATTATCTTGAGAACAAAACGATACTGTAAAGATGAGCATGCCTGACAGCATAGCGATAAGTACCGCATTATTTAGTTTTTCATCATGATTCAATCTATAAAAAATACTGTGCTGGTTGTTGCTTAATTGTGCTAATTGTTCTATATGGTCGGATTGTTCTAATTGTGCAGGTTCTGGTTGTTCCAGCTCCAATTGTTCCGTTTGTCCTGATTCATTAATTATTGCATCTAGAGGAGTAACGATGTGGGTGTTTATTGTTTTAAATTTTGTTCTATATTTGCTCATAATACAACAATCCAAATAAAGGAATAATAGAGTAACAAACATCTTATAAAGAAGTTCCTACTTTAGTATTTTTATTTTCAACATTAAAAGAAGAACAATGTTTCAATTGATCCCTTTGAAAGCCACTGTTCATTTCCAATACAAATAAATTCCAGTTGATTTCTTACAAACTGTTTAGCTCGGTTGGTTTGAGATTTTCTTTCTTAAGAAAGGTTAGACCCGCGGTATGGCTATACTCAATAAATTCTGTCTTACCTTCAATAACTTGATGTCCTCTTTCAAGCAGAATATCTTCAATACTACGGTCTTTGCTTAGGCTCAATGATCAATTTAAGCTCGTTATATATGTTAACTTGCGAGGTAATAAAAGCAAAATTAAACATTTGTATATGTGCTATACAATTTATTTATGAGCTTAGTATTAAAGCGTGTAATTTTTTGTGTTTTAATAAGATGCAGTAAAAGCGATGTTTGTAATATTGTTTTATGGCTTGATGTAACAAAATGGCCTTACACGGGATCTTTTGATTTCGCTTCCTTGCGTCAATGCTGCTAACTTACACTTTTAGATTGAGGCTGTGAAGCATAATCTTGTACTGAGTTATTGTCCTTAGGCTGTTCAGCAAACATAGTACTTTTTACTATTGCTGGTTGCACAAAGGTTTCTAATGTTTCCTGTAACTCTTTTTGGCTGACGGTCTGATAGGTCTAAGGGTAATTCAGTAGAAAATCGAGTTTTATTAGCATCACGATTACCCACCATAAAATTGATCCAAGGGCATTATAAATTTCTAGGCGCATTATAAAACCATTCCTGATTATTTTCTCTTTTTATACTATCTTCCATAATATTATCTAATTGCACCGCTAATTTTAAGTATTCCGCAGCAAATTTTTCCATTTCAACGTAAGCTTGTTCTGCTGGTTTTAAAGAATCATTGTAGATGTCTTTGAGTGATCTATTTTTCACATTCAACTGGGTTGATAATTGGCTAAATTTATCATTTGCCTCAGCAAGCAGTTTTTCAACTCTTATCATTTGAACATCAAGATTATAAGACGTACTTGCTTTTGCTGCGGCAATTTTTTGCTGCACATCCGCCTTTAAAGGATCATATTGCTCCTCCGTTTGTGGATGATTTTTTTCTTTCAGCTTCTCAACAGTATCATTAATTTGTTTTAACATATCGTGTAATTTGTTCATCATGACACCACATGAATTAACATTTGCAATTAATAGTGATTCTAATTGGTCTTTATCCATATTCTCTGGAAAATAGGTTGCATGAAATTCTTCTTTATCTATTATGTGAGCCATTGTTTCTTTTAATTTTGAAAGTAGGTTTTGATCTGTTCTACCTGTGTAGATAATCTCTGTAAATCATTTGGTACGGTTTCCAAATAATATTTAATTGCTTTCTCTTTTTGGATTTGTCGTAGCTGCATTCTCTGAGATTCTGATTGTGAAAACAGACCAGGTCTTTGCTCTTTTTTCTCAATAGACTGTTCTTGTTTCTTCTCGTTCGGAAATTGACGCCATTTCTCAATTAAACTATCTAGATACTCATCAGTTAAAACAGGCTCATCGAATTCTGTCGCAAAATTCATCTGTATCTCTAATAACTTAGCTAAACTCTCGTAGGGCTCATCTTTATCTTTTAAACATTTTTATCTAAATTCATATCTTTAAGAGTAACACGAAAATCATTTATCAGTTGTATTAAATGATCTACTGCCTTGACATTACTCATGTTAGTTCTCTGAATTAAATTTCGGCAAATCATTGTTTTGATTTCGACTGAAGCTCCAGGCGATTGAAGCAAAAACTCCAGTTCTTTAGTGTCCAATAGTTCGATTAAAGGCTGATAAATTTTTGCGATCATTAAATGTTGTTCTTTGATATCTGCTTGGTACCATAATGTATCAGCTTGCATCGCTAAATTTTGAAGTACCTTCTTTTTTTCTTCATTTGTGAGCTTCAATCCATCCAAAAGTTTGCATTTAATTTCCAGCGATATATTTTTTGCATTGAAAAACAAATCCGCCCATTGTGTTGATTGAGAATTTCTGATCTGATTCATAATCTCTTGGCATAATTGATCCAATTTGGCTGATTCGGCTATAAATTCAGAGCTAACTTGGCTGAATTCATTTCCATAAACTTCTTTCATTTTGTCGAGGAAAACATCACGGAAGATACTCGCTGCCTCTAAAATTTTAATGCATTCAACAATATTCATATTTTTTTCTTTGTTGGTCAATAAATTCATCGTTGCCAACATTGGAGTTAGAATATATGCTAAATGCATACTCATATTACCACCTGAAAAATAAAATTTATTAAATGCAAAAACTGCTTTAGCAAAAAATTCTTTTGCTTTATCATAATCCCAGTCACTCATATTTTCTTGAGAAAGCAAATAACGGGCTATTTCGAGATTACCGTATACAGAAAGAAGCTTTTTATCTTTATCACTATGTTCTTTATAAAATGGTGGGGAATAATCAGAAGAGATAGAAAAATGGCCGTTAAAAATCGTTTCAAATCCGCTGTGATTATATTGTTTTAACCAGGTTTCTCTAAGTTTCAGATTTATAGTATCTTCGTCTTCGCTATAAGGATCATCTATTTGTGGTGTCACTATTGCTCGATCATTTTCCCCAATAGACTTATATTTTCAAGTTTAAATTCATATTTTTTTTACCTGAGCATTGGATAGACAATATATAGCGAGCCGGATTATTGGGATCAGTACTTACAGTTTTTTTGATCCGTATGTTCCTAACCTCATTGATGATTTTTTTTAATTCATTTAAAGTTTCTTCATCTGATATTATTTGATACTTTTTCAAATAGATTATCAACCTAGAGCGGCTAAAATCTGCTTTAACATCACAACTATCTCTATACACACTAAGTGTATAGAAATCTCCAAGGAGTACCGCTTCAAATAAAAAATTCGCTCTTAAAACTAGATCGTCTTTACTATCAAATGATTTGCTAACATCTGCTAATAATTTACCCGGATCTGCTTTGTAATTTCTCGAATAGTTGAGCTGATGACATGTATCCTGACTTTGAATTCACCGTATTTTTAATAAAATCAACTTCAAAAAATTTATTGGCTGGTGATGAGCTTGCTTCTTTAGTTTTTCTTTCTTCTCGTTTAATGTACATAGTTCAGCTCCTGTTTGTTATTGACAATAATATAATTATAACGTTTTGAATAAAAAACAACCAAAAATAGTCGCGCATACCTCATATGTCCAATAAACTCCTTTAGGGATATTTGGTAAATCCTCATATCAACTAGTCCCTGCATGCCTTTTGTCACCTAACATCATTGGCTTCTATTCCTACACAATGCATTTATAATTTGCTATAATTAGATAAATTAGCATAAATGAGGAGCATCATCATGTCATTCAGTAAGGATAAAGGCATAAGAAGAAAACTTCCAACGCAAATATTGGCTGAAAGAGCAGAGAAAGAAAGATTGCGAGAGGAATCAAAAAAAGAAGTAAAAGAGGATGTGCAGATCGAAAGTTTTCGCTTTATGCAACAAGATATAAACAAACAGTTTTCAGCTCTTATTGCTATTGCAAAAACATTGCCTGACGCAATAGCAAAAAGGAATATTTATGTTTTCAGCCCAATAAGATCTGAGGCTTATATAGGTCAGTTTGATGATATAGGTGAGTTAGGTATTCATGATTTAGATAATCCTAAACAAGGAGGCCTGGCTATTGTTGTGAATAATAAAGCTGGAAAATTAGGTGAAGAATTAAAAAAAGCTGGATTTAAGGAATATGCTAAAGATTGGTCAGCGGAAGATAAAGGACTTTCGGTTTATCTTATTTCACCCTGGGAAAAAGGCGGACCTAACTTAGAGCAAATTAAAAGTTCTATACAGGAGTTGTCCAATACCTTAGAACAAAAGGCAAAACATACTCCATAATAATTTTTTAGTTGAGGTATCTTTAATTGAAATAGTTTCGGCTTAATCTGACAAATCATTCATCACAATGCACTACTTCGTGCTGCGTTGTGTCTTTTTATTGAAATAATTTTTTTGACAATATAAATATCTTAATGATTTTGAGTGGTACAAGTGGAACTAAGGGGACAACTTGATTTTACTGAGCTATCAGCGTACCACATTCAAAATTTGCGATGGTACTAGTGGGACATTATTTAGGGCATATCTATACTTTTATCAAACTCGTAACAATCTCATTGAGTGATTTCATGGATTCTCCCCAGCTGGCTGGATTTTTATTGTATACTAAAGGACCAATAAAATTTTGATATCTCACTTTGAACTTCTGCTGTTCTTGAATTCGTTCAAAACCATATAAGAGCTCTTTATAAGGATCATCTCTAAATTGAGGGTGCTGGTTACCAAACTCTTTAATATCTATTTCAATGACTTCCTTGACTAATTTACTTATTTTGTCCTTATCTGCATTAGATTGATTTATGAGATGGAGATCGTAAATATGTCGAACCAATGTTTCATCTTCCTTTCTTGAAGGACTTCTTTCATAAGCCGCGGTTCTTCTGAGTAAAGCCACCAGTTTTTCACTGGCTGTAATGACATTGAGGAATTTCTGGAGGTAATCTGAGTGTTTGTGAATACATTGAAGAAATGGGTGCTGTAATAGTTGCATCCAGAAGGGGTGATTCCGTTATTTCCAACTGGATCTCAGGACGAATAGCACTTATGGTAGGGTGAAAACGAGGATATTTTATATAACATTGTAAATATTTGCCCTCATCACGCTTTCTGTCCTCACTCAACTCAAGTATTGTCTGTGCATCTAACAATGCATAAAGTTTTTGATGAAAATAACCACGTAATTTCCGTTGCTGACTTCTCGTTTCCTTTTGAACATCCGAGGATGGTATTAATTTGATATCCACATCTTCAGACATACGAAATGTGTCTATGTGAGCCTTGGATAAGCAAGTCCCTCCTGCAAAAACGATTGAATATTCAGGGTCATTGATTGAATAAAGCAACTTTAGTAATTGAATAGCATAGTAGTCTTTTTCTACGAGAACTGGTTCTTCTATACCAAGAGCATCGGCAACATCTGCAAAAATCGTAGGGTCTATTTCTTCCATTAAGAGCAAACAACCTTTAGGGTAAATTTATCTGTGCCAATTTTACGGTTAAACCTGCTTTTTACAACAACCTCAGCATTTGCGGGTATTTGTGTAGAGTTCGTCAAATAAGATTTCGTTGCATCGGAATATTGCCATTTTACACCAAGTCTTGTTAATGCTTCTTTAGAGATAGCTGTAAAACCGCCCTCAGCAGCAAGCATGGGTTTGCCAGTAATTCTATTTATTCTGGCTTTTGCATACAAACCATAACCTATTTTGAGCAACTTTCCTTCTCTGGATAATTCTTTTAATGCCCTGCCAACTTGATCATAATCACTTAATTTTCCAAAATCAGAGCGTAAAAAAACCTGCCGTTTAGATCGACCTATCTTTTTCTCAATTCTACTTCTAAGTGATACACGTGACATGGCTCTATTTCCGATAATTTCTTACAACACAAGTATAGCAAAAATACGACACTTTATCTGATATGAAATTTCTGTATATAGCTCTTTCTGATTGAACAAAAGTTTAGGTAACATGTGGTACAAGTGGGACATTAGGGTTGTTTTTGGTTTAAATAGTTACAATTTCTTTGAATTTGTTTTCAATTGTTGACTTTAATTTTTAAACCACGTAATAATCTATTCGTTGTTTTAAATAGCTTTATGAAAATGGGTATAAAGCTATATGGATTTTTGGATAGAAAGTACCAGTGTTACTGGAATTTTCAAATTGGATTTATGGAAAAAGCCTCTTTGGCGGCATTTTATTGCCGATTGAAAATTCTTTTAATGACGAGGTATTACTATGTCTAGAAAAAATGTATCGCGCTTACAACTTATCAATGAATTTGAATCAGCTCCAGACTTTACCCTTTTTAATCAAAATACACTTGCCGCAGTTTTAGATTGCTCAGTTCAATTATTAGAGCGAAACCGTTGGGCTGGTCAGGGTGTACCCTATATTAAAATTGGCCGTACCGTTCGATATCGCAAATTAGATATTCTTAATTATCTTCAACAGCAATGCACTTATAACGTCCTTAAAGAGGCTGTTTAGCAATTTCTTTACTTAAGTCTTGTTTGATTGATTGGAAGATGGTGGAACACCTTCCTGTGAACGTTGTTGGAGAAAAAGAAAATGAATTCGAATCCAATATATCATGTTGATTTTAAACAGTCTAAACGCATTAAATCCTTTCCATATGCAGGTGGATTATTTCAATTAACCTCGGATGGGGTAATTTTTGTTGGAAAGGATAAAGACAATAATGAGCTACCTCCCCGATGGATTTGCTCCTCTTTGTATGTAGTAGCTAAAACTCGTGATGCTCTAAGTGGTGAATGGGATCGCTCGAATGGGTGGATGATGATGGAGTGAAACATCAATGGGCTATGCCTTTGGCTTTATTACAAGGGGATTCTAGCGATGTAAGGCGAGAGCTTGCACGATTGGGGTTGACTATTTCGCCCAGTAAAACTGCTCGTGATTTGTTAGCGTCTTACATTCAAGAGCGTGCTCGTTGTGTCGATAAACTTGGATGGTATGAAGATGTTTTTGTTACCGCGAATGAAGCTATTGGGCAATCTAGTGACAAAATCGTTTTTCAAAATGCGAATAGTCTTGAACCTGCTTTATCTGTTGCTGGTACTGTTGAGGAATGGAGATATTCTATTGCCCGTTTGGCAGATGGTAACTCCAGATTGGTCTTTGCAATATCTGCTGCCTTTGCACCGAGTCTTGCCAAGCTAATTGGAGAAGATTCCGGAGGGTTTCATTTTAGAGGTGCTTCTTCCTCTGGTAAAACAACCGCTTTAAAGGTTGCAGCTTCTGTTTGGGGTAAACCGAACAATTATATTCGTCTGTGGCGAAGCACTGCGAACGGCTTAGAAGGATTGGCTGCGCTCCATAATGATGGGTTATTAATCCTAGATGAACTGAGCCAAATGGATCCTAAAGAGGCCGGTGAGTGTGCTTACCTGCTTGCCAATGGTCAAGGCAAAACACGAGCCTCTCGTTGTGGTACCGCAAGACAATCCATGCGTTGGTCATTGCTATTTTTATCGGCAGGCGAAGAATCTTTAACTTCGTTAATGGCAAAAGCATGGCAGCGATGTAATGCAGGTCAAGAAATTCGTTTAGCAGATATTGAAGCGGATGCTGGTGCTCAGATGGGATTATTTGAACAGTTACATGATCATATAAACCCAGCATCTATGTCGCTTGCATTAAAAGAAGCAGCAAGCAAATATCATGGAGCAGTTGGAATTACATGGCTCCATAAAATTGTTAATCATCGCACTGAATTAATCCCTGTACTCGCCAATAAAATCCAGCAATTTGTAGCAAAGGTCACTAAGCCAGAACACTCAGGTCAAATTCAACGAGTAGCCAGACGTTTTGCTTTAGTTGCCATGGCTGGAGAAATAGCAAGTCATTTTGGATTAACCGGTTGGAAACGGGGCACAGCATGCCAAGCAGTGGAAAAGTGTTTTAACGCTTGGCTAGAGAATTTTGGAGAGCATGGTAACCGAGAAGCTCGAGCCATACTATCGCAAGTTCGTGCATTCTTTGAAAAAGAAGGGGCAAGTCGGTTTGAAAGCGAAAATCATCCGAATAGTGAACGCCTTTATAACCGAGCAGGATTTTTTCGCACGGATAGCGAAGGTTTTCGTATTTTTATGGTTTTATCTGAAGTTTATAGGAAGGAGATTTGCCATGGGTTTGAACCTAAAATGGTAAATAAAGCTCTTATTAACGCTGGCTGGATAGTCCCCGGTAATGACGGGCAAAGCTTCTCAAAAACGAAGAATTAAAGGGGTTGGTATTCCTAGGTGTTATGTTTTTACCGAGAAAGTTTGGTCTGACGAGTATTAATTGTTCCACTAGTTCCACTGTCGATTTTGATAGTGGAACATCTGAAGTCCAGTAACTACAAGGGTGTTCCACTTGTCCCAGTAGTTCCACGTATTTTTTAGATGAAGGTAAAAATCTATTGGGTTGTATCGGCTTTAATAAAGATGATTTCCCTATTACAACTTTCTATGTGCCGGTCTATACAACTTCGTCTAATACGGCTTGCTAAGAGAATCTTAATTTTTTGCTTGACGGGATACTAAGGAATTCTTACCATCCCGCTTCTGTGGTTAATATATAATCATCATGTTAATTTGTTATCGTCCGACAAGTAATTTTATTTTACTTTAAAACAACAATAAGAATTCGGCTCTGTAACTCATGTTTTTATAATAAGGCTATCATGAAAGCAAAATTTTTATTGTTAGGATTCTGTTGTTTTTCTTTATTACCTAAATCTGAAAGTTACGCAAAACGCGCCGCCTACTCATATTCTTATAAAACTCCAAGATACGGTTCTTCTTATGGAAAAACACACACTGTTAGACCTTATATAAAAAGAGATGGAACCTTTGTTAAAAGGCATCGAGCTGGAAACCCTAAAGCCGGTGTTCACTGCCACAATAATGTTTGTTACTAACACTATAGTGGATGGTTCTATGTTTTTAGACAAAAAAATAATTTTGATGGTTCTTTGTATTATTATTGTCAAACCAACTTATTCTGCAGGAATATATACAGGCAAAGACTTTATTTTAGCATGCGCAGATCAAAATTACACTCAAAATCAAGACGTCTGTAATACAGCTATAACTTAAGCATTCGCAAGCTATCTGGTATCCCTTGAATTATTTTCCGGAGAGAAGTTCGCCAAGTGTTATAGAAATCATTACCCATTCTTAGAAAAGAAATCCGTTAAGGATGGAGTTCTATTTTTATCTGAGCAATACAATGAGAATCCGGAATTAACTCCACATCTATTGGGTTTTGGATTTTCCGTTGTAATGTATTCGAAATACCCAATCCCAAGAAAGTGCATTAAATTCAAACAATAAGGTGTATTAATATGAAAATTTTAAAAATGTTATCTCTTTTAATGGGAGTAATTTTAGCAGTATCACAACTACAGGGGTGTGCTGTAGCCGCGATCGGTGCTGGCATTGGCGCTGTTAAGTATGCAAATGCAAAAAAGGCAGAGGCAAAAGAAGGTTGCCATAAAAATTATAATGAATATTTGAAGGTTGCAAAGAAACCAATACCTCTTTCTGAATACTGTTCTGAAAAATAACAGTAAAGAATCAATTAAATGGATGTTTAAACAATAGACAGGAAACTTTTAACTATAACCATGGTGAGACTAGAGTGTTATAAGGTATTTGAGTGGGTAAAGGATTAATCACTGGTGAACTATATGGAGATTCTACAATTAACTGAGAGGTAAATGAATAAATGAAAAAAGCAATAGCAGTATCAATGTTAGCAATGACCATGAATTGTCATGCTTTTAACTTAATTTCAGACACAGATGCAAATAGATTTAAAAATATGTCTAGTAATAGCATTAAACCAGATCAATTCAATAAATTGATGGCATTTTGCGATAAGTCTGATTCAAATATAGAATCATGTCTAGAGAAAATAAAAGCCAAATCATCAGATAATAAATCAATGCAAGCTAATGTGACCAATGGCCTGTGTTGTTGGAATGTATCGAATCAATATGGTGATTATATGTATTATCAAGGAAAAGAGTATTGTATTCCTGCATGTCACTAATATAAATATGAAAAAGGCGGCTAAAGTCGCCTTTCTATTAATGCTCAAATTATTTTGTCACTTGGTTATTAAAGACATTCCTTTCAGGCCGAACTCTGAAAAAAAAGAAAAATGAATCGGTTTATTTTTATCAAACTTCGACACATATTCGACACGCCACAAAATTTAAAATATAGGCTCTACCCCAAATAAGGGGGCACTTTAATCAAGTTAGTCTAGACTAACTAATTGATTTTACTATGCCGCTGCGCAGAATCGAACTGCGGACCTTCTGATTACGAATCAACTGCTCTACCGACTGAGCTACAGCGGCGCATGAGAAAGTATACTTAAGTTAAATGATGATGCAACTGCTTGTGATTATTAATAAATCTCAGAAACAAAAAAGGATAACTAATTTTTTTATAGAAAAATCAATCATTATAATCTTTTTTATTGATTTAATCTCTAAATTACGTCATAACCTGAGGTTTTCCTTGTAATAATTTTCACTAAATTAGTAAAAAAAAGTTCAATTAGATAAAAAATGATTTATAATGTCCTGCTGGTCAATTTTTTATACTAGTTTTTAAAAAAAATTAGTATAAATAGGAAAAATTTAGTTTTAAATTATTAAAGATGAATATAACATAGCGTCACCCAAAAATATGACAACCTGTGAGAAACAAACAGCCCGTGAAAAAGAGCAAGATGGAAACAGATAAGCCTGTAAAAGACAGTGGTTATAGTCGAAGATTGAAAGACCGCCATGTGCAACTTATTGCCTTGGGAGGAATTATCGGCTCAGGTTATTTTTTAGGTACAGGCGAGGTAATCAACCTGGTTGGCCCTGCTGTGTTTCTAGCCTATATACTAGGCGGATTGATCATCTTTCTAACCATGCTGTGCATGGGCGAGCTTGCTGTGGCTATTCCCATTTCAGGCTCTTTTGTAACGTACACTGCTGACTTTATATCTCCATCAGTAGCCTGTGGCGTAGGATGGTCTTATTGGATCAGTTGGGTAGCATATATCCCCGCTGAATGCGTTGCAGGCGGGATAATCATGGAAATGTTTACTGGAGTAAATGGTTATATATGGGCTGTTTGTTTTGGTTTACTTATTACCTACATTAACTTGGCTAAAGTAGATACATTTGGCGAAATCGAATTTTGGCTGGCTTTGATTAAGATTTTGGCTTTATTAGGCTTTGTAATTTTAGCTATTTTAATTTTCTTTGGTCTAATCCATGGCGCAGAATCCAGTGGAATTATTGGCTCCAGATACATTTTAGGTGATGGAGGGCTTCTTCCTAACGGGGCAATGTCCCTGTTAACCGCAATGGTTCTTTTACTGGTGAATTATCAAGGGTCCGAAATTATTGGTCTTGCTGCCGGAGAATCAGAAAACCCCGCGCGCATGATTCCCCACGCTATTCGAAATGTAACGTTAAGAATTCTTTTTATCTATATCATTCCCGTATTTTGTCTGGTATTAATTTTTCCATGGCAAAAAGCCGGTTTATCCAATTCTGTATTTGCTGATGCCTTAAACTATTACAATCTTAAATGGGCAGGTGCGGTAACCAGTTTTGTGACCCTAAGTGCTACTTTATCTTGTGCTAACTCAGGATTTTATGGAACGGTTCGTGCACTCAATGCACTAGCACGTGATGGCATGGCACCACACACTTTTTCCAAATTTAATCAAAATTCAGTACCTCAAAATGCAATCATTGCAACCTTGATTACCATCTGGATTCTTTTAGGGGTTGGTTACTTTTTCGGACAAACCCAGCTTTATATCGCACTACTTCTAGTATCTGGATTTACTGGAACCCTGGCATGGATCTCCTTATGCACATCACAAATTCGTTTTAGAAATAGATTATATCAAGCTGGATATACAACAGAGAATCTGCGTTATGTGACACCCTACTCGCCCTACACAGGAATCCTTGCCATCATACTTATGTGTGTTGCCTTGTTTTTCCTAGTGCTGAATAAAGATCCCACCTATAAACTTGCTTTTTATATAGGCATGGTTAGCTTTATTGTTCCTATAATTATCTATAAGCTTTTTGATTTATCGAAGAAAAGGAAAAAAGCACTCCACCTGAAATCTCGAGTTAAGTTTCAAGATCTTTTTCCCCCAGTTTAATCCTGGAGCCTGGGTGAGGCACCGTAAGCATCACTCGGGATTTCTAGCATAGTGGCATAAAACTGGGCTTTGATGGAATGAAATAACTCTTTATTCTAATTTTTCTTTTTCTTTTGCCAAAAGAATAGAGTTTTCGAAGTCCCCCGCTTTGCTTGAAATAACTTAATACCCTCTTTGCAGAAAACTTGACTTGCCAGAAGTAAAAAAATATTTAAAAGAAAACAAAATGAAGCCCTTAAATAACCAAGAGCAACTTGAAGCCACAGGCCTTATAGTCAGGCGCTCATTCAAATATTTAGCCTTCAACTGTATGAAGAAGGCTTATCTATTTTCCAGTCAAATTAATGCAACTTTTGCCCGTTAGGAACTCTAGGATCGGTAGTTATTAGACATATGGCTCCATTCTCGTCAGAGAATCCAACCAATAAAAATTGAGAAATAAAACCTGCGATGTTTTTTTCACCCAAGTTGACACAGCCCACTACAGAACGTCCTACCAAGGTTTCTGGCGTATAATGCACGGTAATTTGAGCAGAGGTTTGTAATATTCCTATATCCTTACCAAAATCCACCCAAACTTTATACGCAGGTTTTTTTGTGCGAGGGAATTCCTCGACCTTAACAACTGTGCCTGAACGCAGGTCAACTTTGGCGAAATCATCGTAAGAAATCATTTTAAAGCCTCTTTTTCAATAAACACAACAACAAATTAAACTACTGGTATCACACTTGTTGTATTTAATTCAGGAACCAAACTCTTCAATAGAATAAATAACTCATCAGACTGATTTTCTTCACATGCTGTATTTAATAAACGCATTGTTTGGATTAATTCTTCCCAGTTAAGTTCACGGACTTTTGCCTTGAATAATTTTTCATGCTCTGTTGGAGCCAATTGCTCTGACTCATGGAACAACTCTTCAAATAACTTCTCTCCTGGACGTAATCCAGTATATTCAATCATAATGTCTTTCCCAGGCTCTTTTCCAGCCAGGCGAATCATTTGTTCAGCCAAATAGCTAATTTTAACAGGTTCCCCCATATCCAAAACAAAGATTTCTCCACCTTTTCCATTAACCATGGCTTGCAAAATCAATTGGCATGCTTCAGGTATCGTCATAAAATACCGTTGCATATCAGGATGAGTTACTTTGATTGGGCCTCCGCTTTGTAATTGTTTTTGAAATAATGGAACAACACTTCCTGCCGAGCCTAAAACATTTCCAAAGCGAACCGTAATGAATTGTGTCTTAGCTCTTCCATTCAGATTCTGGCAATAAATCTCAGCAACCCGCTTGGTAGTCCCCATTATATTGGTCGGATTTACTGCTTTATCAGTAGAAATCAAAATAAATTTTTCAACATTAACTGCGACACTAGCCTTTGCAACAACTTGAGTTCCAAGAACGTTGTTCATCACAGCAACACGTATTTGATCTTGCAAAAGTGGAACATGCTTATACGCAGC
The DNA here is from genome assembly GCF_001648595.1 of Legionella bozemanae. Lineage (GTDB taxonomy): Bacteria > Pseudomonadota > Gammaproteobacteria > Legionellales > Legionellaceae > Legionella > Legionella bozemanae. Next base: position 20,607 of record NZ_LBAW01000001.1, read on the forward strand.
AGCATGAAATACGATTTCAGGTAAGAACTCCGTAAATAAATGGTTAATTGCTACTTCATCTGTAACACTGATCAACCTAAGCTCTAAAGGAATATCGGGAAAATTTTGCTTCAGCTCGAGCTCTATTTGATACAAATTAAATTCACTGTTTTCAACTATAGCTAAACTCTTGGGTTTAAGCGCTAAAATTTGGCGGCATAGCTCAGATCCAATTGAACCTCCACCACCGGTAACCAATACTCTTTTTCCTGCAAGACCTGCCGATAGTCGGTCCCATTGTAAATTGACCTGATCTCTACCTAACAAATCTTCGATATTGACAGGTCTTAATGCATTTACTTCTACCCTTCCAGAAGCTAAAGCATTAAGACTGGGAAGTGTACTAAATGGAGTCTGGCTCTCCTCACAATAGGTTACGATTCGGCGCATAACTGAAGAACTTGCTGACGGAATCGCGATAAAAATCAAATCAATCTTATACTTATGGACACGTTCAGTAATTTGGCTGGAGGTTCCAAGAACTGGGATCCCATGAACTTCTAAGCCGCGTTTTGCTAAATTATCATCAATAAAACCTACAGGCTTATATCGATTGGAGCGTTTTAAATCACGAGCAAGTCCTTCACCGGCCATACCTGCACCAATAATAAGCACACGTTTAATTTCAGTTGCTTTATTGCCTCTGGCGCGCTTATCCCAATAAATCCTTCTCAACAATCTGCAGCTACAAAGGATAGTAGTTAATATCATGCAATATAATGGAAATACAGAACGAGGAAGTTCATGCAGCATTGAAGTAACATATAAAACGGAAATCCCCAACACTGTAGTAGTCAGCGTCGCTTTTAAAATTCGAACTACATCATTTAATGAAAAAAAACGCCACAAACCACGGTATGTTTTGAAATAAAAATAACAAGACACTTGAATCACTGTTAGCAGAGCCAAAGCTTCAAGGGAGTGCGACGAAGTCAATATTTTAGGAAAGGGTTGCATGTTATAGCGCAGCCAATGCGCTGCATACCATGCGGCAGGGATAGCAAAAATATCACACAGAAAAACGGGGGTTTTTTTATGCAGTTTTTGCGACAACACTGACATTTTGTGTCTCATACAAAGCTCATCCTTTATTCATTTTTATTATCTTATTATCGTGAGATAGTACACTATGTTAACTTATATCTCATCAAAAAATCACTACCACCCTGGTAAACCCTAATTCAAATTTATCTCTTCTGGGAAAGAAGAAGCGGAGACATTCATATATTTCATAGCAATAAATTGAGTCAGGGCTAATACTTTTCTAAGTTTTACTTAATTTGTATTTAAACGATTTACTCAATTCATGTTTTAAACAAACATCACTCAGTATATATATTACTGCGTCTTTTTTAATAAGCGAAGTTAAAATGATAAATGCTGTTTTTTTGCAAAACGTCCTTACAAACTACTCATACTGTGTTTCGCAGGATAATGGACTATCACCAAATTATTAAACAGTATGAATTAATATAACTCAAATTACTAGCATAAAGAATGACTGTCTAATCAATCTACCATCTTGTTGCGTCGCCTTTAACTGGATTTTGCTTAAAATAACGATAATCTTTCCAAACTCATTACTGGAATAAAAAGAAAGGTCAAATGACCTGTATCTGAAGAACAATAAATAAAAATAATAAATCAGGGATGTATACCAATGCATCCCTGATTTCATTGGGCTAAAGCCATAAAGGTCAAAATGACAAAACACCAAAGATTAATTCGCGATAATTGATCACTTAAAAAAACAATAACCGGGTCATCGTTCTCAATGTTTTGTCTTGCCAGCCAGGCAAAACGCCACAATGCAATGGCTGCGAAAGGTACCGTTAACATAAAATAAAAAGACTCATCCCGAACATAAACGATGTAAAAAACGTAAGTAATGAAACTGGCAAGGCCTATGGTTACAATCAGCCAATGAAGTACCAATGGATTATATTTCTTCAATACTTTACGTGTCGCATGCTTTAAGCCTAATTGCATTTCCATTTGTCGTTTGTTTAAAGCGATAAAAAGGCTAAGTAAAGTTACTGCCGTAATTAACCAAGTAGAAATGGGTAAACCAATACCCAAAGTACCGGCTAATACGCGCAGCATAAATCCTGCAGCAATACAAAGTACATCTACGATGGGGATAAGTTTGAAAAGATGGTTATAAGCAACATTAATCACTAAATAAACACAGAGAATTATAGCCAGTTTCTTAGAAATCAGCCAACCCAAAGCAAGCCCCATGACCAGCAATAAAAACAACATAAAAATTGCTTCAGATAGAGAAACTTTTCCACTCGCTAGCGGTCTATGTCGTTTGTGAGGATGCAAACTGTCTTCAATTCTGTCTTCAATATCATTATAAATATAAACAGCGCTTGAAATAAGACAAAAAGCCAAAGAAGCAAGTAAAGCAGGTAGAAAATATCCAGGAATAGGTGTGTAACAAAATCCCAGCATTACAAAGACTGCTTTGGCCCAGTGAGACACACGCAGAAGCAGAAATAAATGTTTCAGCCTTTCCATGACACTCACTTTTTTCATATCATTTATCAATTCAGTCACCTTCTCTGTTCCTGTAAAAATACAGTCTGGGAGAAGTAAGCATGACTCCGAAAATATCCTTCATCTGCTAGTTGCCTGGATTATGGTCTCGCATCATCCAAGTTAACCCTACTTGCACCCACAACGTACAATAGACTTCTTCGGAAATTCTACTACAGAGGAGAATTGATGCACTGTTCAAAATCCTCAGAAGTCTAATAACTATTAGTCATTAAGTTAAAAGTATCATAATCCTGAAAAAATGCATCATTTCAATATGTTAATTACCAAATAAAATAAAAACGTTCAATATATTGAAGCAATTTAGTAAAAAATAATCAAATAACATTGCATTTATACAATTACGAAGTAAGATAAAATATGCAAAAGGAATCAGACGTGTATTACACTCAAAAAAATGCCAATGGAAGGGGGATATCATGCACTTTATTCTTGCACCAGGATGTATCGTAAAATTTGACAATTTACGTAAAACGTATGAAGCAGAAAAAAAAGTCAATTTGAGCGAAAAACAATCCATAATAGGTACGCCGATTTTTTTTGGAGGAACTGATGTTGTCAGTAGAAACAAACAAATTTCATTTTTAGAAAAAGTAAAAGTACTTCTTAAAATTCATTTGCTCAACGAAGAGGACATCAAAACCCCAGCACAACGCCAAGTATACATCATTGCAGCACGATTTATGCTGGCTGCTTGCCTGTACGTACAATCTCAAATTGGAAGTTCAAAAAGGAACTCCGTCTTATATCGAATTATCGACGACAACCTAGGAATAACTGCTAAAAATTTTCTCGATGATGAAGATAAAGAAACGTGTTTTTTGACCGCAGAGCGGCTCATTAAAACACCAAATGCTCTGGAGCACTCAAATGTCGCCTTAGAAAAAAATGGGCTAAGACCATTTTCTGAAAAAGAATGGAAAGAATTCACAGACTTTTTAAAAGAAATGACTCGTACAAAAGAAGCTAAAGAGCAATTCACAAATTTCCCTGTAATTTCAATCACCCAACCCTTCTTCGGCACAGCTTTGGCTTATGCAGGAGCTACTGTGGGTGTCGTATTAGCAGAGGGAATAAGCAACTCAACCTCCGCAGTATCTCCCCGAGTTCAATTAACAGCGCTCGTTGGAAGTACTTTATTAGTTTTTAGTCCCGCTGGACCAACCGGAGTTGCCCTTTTGGCACCAGTCATTGCCACGAAACTGTTTACTTCTTTTTGTACAATAAGCTTAGCCCATATTATGAGTACAGCCGGAGGATATCTTGGACAAGGCATTGGGATAGGAGTAGGCCTTCCTTTTGATGCGGCATATAATTTGATCTGGTCTGTTTGTTCTCTAATCAGTCGTTACTACAGTAAACCATCACAACTTGCTCCAATTGATGGAACACGTATTGTTGATGGGGCCACAATACTTGCAGGCATCCCTATTCAATTAGTTCCTGAGAATACATTACCCCAGGGATATACTAAGAAAATTCTTGAAATAACTGATGGAGGCGAAATTCGCATCGATGGAGAAGAAATCAAAGATTCTGAAAAGCCGATGCACATTCCTCCTGAAGTAATTGAAGAATTAAAGAAGCAAATGGCTGCTCGCACTAAAACACAGGAATCAATCGAAGTGCAACAAGAGTCTGAGAAAAAAGAAGAGACTAAGAAAAATGAGGATGAAGAAACGGACTTGGAATCATTCTCAATGGTATAAGAAAAACCTGGATGACCTATTCAGAACTACACTTCTCCAATTCAATTGAATGATTCCATTTTTGGAAATTTGCCACTACAAAAATAAAAGTAGCCTGGGTGCAGCGCAGCGAAACCCGGGTTTCAAGTCTTCTCGATCCTGGGTTTCGCTGCACTCAAGCTACAGACTAAGGACGACTATCAACTTCTTTGCGCTGGTTAGGCATAAAGTCTTTTTTATCCAATCCCATAACTACAGCTAAAGCACCAGCAACATAAATCGAAGAATAAGTTCCAATCACAATACCAATGATCAACGCCAGCGAAAATCCGCGTATGGCTTCGCCTCCATGGATAAAGAGTGCAAGTACTACGAAAAGCGTCAATACAGAAGTCATAATAGTTCGTGATAACGTTTGGTTAATCGAAATATTCATAATTTCAATAGGAGAGGAACGACGAATCTTAATAAAATTCTCACGTACCCTATCAAAAACCACGATGGTATCATTTAGAGAATAACCAATTACTGCTAACAACCCTGCCAGTGCTTTCAAATCAAATTCAATGCCGAAAAAGGCAAAGACACCTAATATCAATACAGGATCATGTACTAGTGCAACAGCAGAGCTCACTGCAAGCCGGTACTCGAAACGCATGGCAATATAAATCATTGTTGCTAACAAAGAAACAACAACAGCCAAGGCTCCTTTAGTTGCTAATTCTTGCCCTACTTGCGGTCCGACAAAATCAACTCTTTGCTTAACAGCACCTGGCAAAGCACTCATGACTTGATCAACCAAACGAGGTTGTTCTTTATCTTCTCTGGGAGCGATACTAATTAAAACATCCTTAGAAGTACCGTAACTCACAACCTGAGCTTCTTTAAATCCTGCCTTATTCAGACTTTCCCTTATTGAAGATAAATCTGCAGCAGAAGAATAAGAAACTTCAATTTGAGTTCCACCAGTAAAATCAAGTCCCCACTTCAAGCCATGAATCGCTAAAGCGCTTATAGAAAGCACAAAGATTAATATGGAGAACATCGCCGTCCAACGGCGAGCACCCATAAAGTCCACATTTGAATTTGGATTAAAAAATTCCATCTGAGCCTCGCCTTAAATACCAATAGACAATTTCTTAACAACCCTGCCGCCATAATACCAATTTACAATCCCTCGAGTGTAAGTGATGCCTGTGAGCATAGAAGTTAATAACCCTAAAGAAAGCGTTACTGCGAACCCGCGTACAGGTCCTGTACCTACAGCAAACAAAATGATTGCTACAATGAGTGTCGTCACGTTCGCATCAAGAATCGTAGAAAATGCACGATCATATCCTGCGCTAATTGCTGCTTGCGGTGACAATCCATGCCGCAATTCCTCTCGAATGCGCTCGTAAATCAGGACGTTGGCATCTACTGCCATACCTACCGTCAATACAATTCCTGCAATGCCTGGGAGCGTCAGTGTTGCATCAATCAGAGACAATAAAGCACATAGCAAAACCAGGTTAAGCAACAATGCAATATCCGCAATGAGGCCGAAAAACCGATAATAGATCGGCATCAAGATGAGAATTAGACCCATACCAACTACTAAGGAAACAATACCTCTACGAATATTTTCCTTACCTAAAGTTGGGCCTACTGTACGCTCTTCTATTGGATAGATCGCAGCAGGCAAAGCCCCTGCTCGAAGCAATAAAGCTAAATTACTTGCTTCTTTACTGTCAGCAAGGCCAGTGATCTGGAAGTTATTACCCAAAGCATTTTGGATTACCGGAGCACTAATGACACGCTCCTCCCTATGTGTGACTCTCTTTTCTTCTCCATTTACGTTTTGTATGGTGTTTTTTGTTTCAACGTAAACAATAGCCATACGTTTACCAATATTTTCACGAGTAACTTTGGTAAACAGACTTTCACCACCTCCGCCAAGTTGTATTTGCACTGCTGGAGTAGCTGTTTGCTGATCATAACTGGAAACTGCTGAGGTAATTGAATCACCACTCAATACCACTTGCCTCTTTAACAGAATGGGGCGTCCATCCATGATGAGTAACTTATCATTGACGGGAATAGCGCCTGTTTGTTTCGCAATTTGCGGATCATTGTCCTGATCCACCAGATAGAATTGCAAGGTCGCAGTACCGCCAAGAATTTGCTTGGCACGTGCAGCATCTTGAATTCCAGGTAAATCAACAGCAACACGGGTTGCTCCCTGTTGTTGCACAACTGCCTCACCAACACCTAACTCATTAACCCGGTTACGTAAAATACTCATAGTTTGCTCAATCGTATTTTGGCGCGTCTTGTTTAATTCGACAGGTGAAATTGATACTAGAATTTCATTATCTGTTTTGCTTTTTACAAAAATAAGATCAGGAATTTTTTCCTTTAAGCCCAAATAAGCATTATCCATGGACTCACCATCACGGAAGCGTAAATTCACACCTTTGTCTGCTATATAACGAATACCTGTATAACGAATGCCTAGATCACGCAACTCTTGGCTAATATTTTTCATTATCCCTTCATAACGACGACTAATAACACTGTCTACATCAACTTCTAACAGAAAATGCACTCCCCCTCGTAAGTCCAGACCTTGTTTCATTGGGGCAGCACGAATTGCATCCAACCAACTTGGTGTAGACGGAGCTAAATTCAGAGCCACAGTGTATTGAGATCCCAAAGCATTTTTGATGGTATCACGAGCTAACAACTGGGAGTCAGTGGATGAAAAAACAACTTCAACCCCTTCATTTTGAGCGATGAGCGATTTAAAAGGCAGATTATCTTTTTTTAAGATACCTTCTACCTGATTTTTTAATTCATCATAATCCACAGGCGTCTCAGATGAAATCTGTACTACAGGGTTTTCTGTGTATAAATTAGGTATAGCGTAAATAAACCCAACAACCGCAATAATAATCAGCATTAGGTTTTTCCATAGAGGATATTTATTTTGCATTTCCGTGTCCCTATGCTTTCTTAAAGCGATTTTATAGTGCCTTTGGGCAATACAGTACTTACCGCACTTCTTTGTAAATTAATCTCTACACCTTCTGCAAGACTGATTTTAATGTATTGATCATCCAGACTCACTACTTTAGCTAACATACCACCTGAGGTAACAATCTCATCGCCTTTCTTTAAACGGTTTATTAACTCACGATGTTCTTTTGCTCTTTTATTTTGAGGTCTAATCAGCATAAAGTAGAACAACACAAAAATAGCGGCGATCATAATGAGCGAAAAAGATCCATCTGCTTGAGGCGCTGCTGTCCCCGCTCCAGCCAGAGCATCGCTAATAAAAAAACTCATATCGTCTCCTTTAATCTACTATTGATAATCGCGTGACATCATATAGCGAATTGCTCTTAAGGTAAATGAATCAAAGCGGAAATTAAAACAGTTTTTCATAATATTAGTTCCTATTTTGAACTATAATTTTCAAGAACAGTTCAAAAAGAGATCTAAATGAATAATTTCAAGGTCGTACTTGTTTTTTTATTTATGATAACCTTTCTGATTACTGGAAATTCAGCGCCAGAAAAAAACACTCAGGACATAAAACAATCAACTGTACTTATTATAAAAAAAATTCCTCTTACAGTAGATGGAAAGAGCACGGAGGTATTCAAAATTGAACAACCCGATGGAACTTGGGGCTATCAGGGGATAAAAGGACAATACTTTGATGCGGTCGTTAAAAATACAACTGATAGCCCTACAGTAGTTCATTGGCATGGGTTAATTTTACCAAATTCACAAGACGGAGTACCTTATGTAACACAAGCACCTATTCCAGCTGGTGGAGAATCTCATTATCATTTTAAATTACGTCAAGCCGGGACTTATTGGATGCATTCTCACTTTGACTTACAAGTCCAGAACTTTCTTTCTGCCCCGTTTATCATTTACGAACCTAATGAAAAAAATAAAGAAAAGGATGTCGTATTATTTCTTGGCGATTTTAGCTATAAAAAACCTGCAACTCTGTTGTATGAGTTAAAGAACAAGGGTACCGTACCTCTTAAAACAATGGGTGATATGCAACAAAAAACACCCATGAATAATAATTCAATGAAAAAAACTACACTTAGAACAATAAAACCTGATTTAAATGATGTGGCTTATGATGCTTTTTTAACAAATTATCATACTCTTTCCAATCCTGAAGTAATCCCAGTTCACAGTGGAGAAGTTGTGCGGCTCCGCATTATTGATGGTGCAGCAATGACTAACTTTTTTATTAATCTTGGCAAACTTCAGGGAAAAGCAATTGCTGTTGATGGGCAACCCATCAAAGAAATTCCGGGTAACCAATTTCAACTTGCTGTTGGCCAACGCATTGATATCCTCATCAAAATTCCTGAAGGTGAAGGAGCATATCCTATCCTTGCTCAGGGTGCTGGAACACAACTGCAAACCGGATTAATTTTATCTACACCAGGTGCTTCTAAAATATCAGTGAGCGAAAAAGCATCTACTCTTGCTGGCGGATTAAATAATGAGCAAGAATTTAAAACCCACTCCTTGGCGCCTCTCCCCGTGAAACAGCCAAAGCAAACACTCACTGTCACTTTAGATGGTGATATGATGAATTATATTTGGAAAATGAATAATCAAGCTTGGCCTAATATTACTCCATTAAGTGTAGATAAAAATAAAAGAATCGAAATCGTTATCATGAATAAAACAGGTATGGCTCATCCCATGCATTTACACGGACATTTTTTTGAAGTCACAGAAATTGATGGCAAACCCCTTAAAAATGGACCAATGCGAGATACCGTTTTAGTTTTACCTAATTCCACAGTCAAAATCCAATTTGATACTGATAATCCAGGGAATTGGATGTTTCACTGTCATATGCTCTATCACGAAGCAACAGGAATGATGACTTTTATCAATTATAAAGGCATCAAAATACCTGATTATAAGAAAGATACTTTTCGTAAATAAAATCGTAGCCTGAGTAAAGCGCACGCCTTTCTATGTACCGCGGCTTTATGCACGGTATCCAGGGATGTTGCTTAAAAAACTCAGGAGCACTCAAAGCATTGTTCTAGATACCACACATAAAGCGCGGTACGTCGAATGAAAAATTAGTGAGGCTTCTCGGAACCGGAACCCAGGAAACGTATATTAAAACCTAGGGGTTCGCTGCGCTTCACCCGGCTATATGTATAATCTACAATGAATCCAGTCCTTTAGCCAAATGATAAACCGTGCGAAATCCCGCTTGTCTTAATAACAGTACTGCACGCTGACTTCTTTGGCCTGACTGACAATAAATAAGAGTAGGCTTTAAAGGATCAAGCTCATCAAGACGCATGGGCAACTCAGCCAAAGGAATTAATTTTCCCCCTAAATTTTGATAGTGGTGCTCTTCGGTTGTTCTCACATCCAATAAAAACGTCTCAGGATTTTCTTGCAAAAACTGCGACAAATCTTCGCGTGCAATGGTAAAAGACTGCATCTCATCTACAGGGATACAAAAAGCACTTGCCTCAAGGGTTTGACCAAAAACACAAAATTGACATTCTTCGTTTTTAATCAACTGAATTTTTTTTATTTCCATAGTGAGCAAGTCAATACAAAGCAATCGATTAAGTAATGAAGCATTACTTGTAGTAATCCATTTGATAATTTCTGTAGCCTGCAAGAGTCCTAATAATCCAGGAAGAGTACCTATAACCCCTCCGTTTTGACAATTGGCGCCCATGTCAGGAATAATCGGAAACAAGCAATGTAAACAGGGATTCTCTTGCCTGTAAAATAAAGAGCAATGTCCTTGGAATTGATAAGCACTTGCATAAACATAGGGTTTTCCTAAACGATGACAGGTATCGTGAGCAAGATAACGCGTATAAAAATTGTCGGAACAATCGGCCACCAGATCGTATTGCGCAATAATTTCTTCTGCATTACACGCAGTGAGACGAAATGCATGTGCGTGAATCGTATTACTGGAATTTAAAGCGTGTATTTTCATTTTTGCAACATTAGCCTTTGCCTTGCTCACATCGATTTCCTGATAAAGAATTTGTCGATGCAGATTATTTTCTTCGATGAGATCACCATCAATAATTCCTATTGTTCCTACTCCTGCACCAGCAAGGTAAGGAAGCAGAGTAGCTCCAATGCCACCCGCACCAATGCATAATACCTTTGCTTTTCGTAGTTTTATTTGTCCCTGAATGCCAATTTCCTCTAATTTGATTTGCTGAGAGTAACGTTCTAATTCCGATGAAACAGTCATATTAGGGTTTCCTTATACCTGGCTTGGATTTTACTTCGGTGCCCAGTTTATATCAGTCAATGAAACTCAAAAGTTGTTCGGTTGCTCTTTGTGGATCTTTGGCGTGAGTAATTGCAGAAATAAGCGCTACACCTTGAACCCCTGTAGCAACCACATCAGGAATGCGCTCAACATTGATTCCCCCTATTGCAACCAAGGGATAATTTAAAGTCCGTTTCCAGCGTTGTAGCGATGCGATACCTTGCGCTATAAAAGGCATTTCTTTGCTGGTAGTCGGAAAAATAGGACCAATTGCAATGTAGGAAGGATTAAGAGCATGTGCTCGTGCAACTTCATAGTAACAATGAGTACTCACTCCCAGTAAAAGTCCCTGCTTTCTAATTGCATCAATATCCGCAGTATCTAAATCTGATTGTCCTAAGTGCACCGCTGCTGCATGCAATTTTAAAGCCATTTCCCAGTAATCATTAATAAATAAAATGGCATGATGTTTTTTAGCCAAAGCAATACTTCGCCGCACCTCTTCTTCAAGATTTTTTGTTTTTTCTTTAATTCGCAATTGAATGGTTTTTACCCCAAGATTCAACAACATTTCCACCCAGGCAAAACAATCAACTACAGGATAAAGTCCTAATCGATGACATGGTTTAAATGGCTGAGGTGCTTTATCTAATGGTTTAGATGAAAGATAAGGTAAATCTATTTCATCTTCCGGAAAATGACCATAATACACCCCAGTTTGTGCTCGACGTACTGCTTGGTGTACGTACATTTTTGCAATGATGAGTGCATCTTTAAGCACATGTCCAAGAGCCAATGATGCAGTAATTGCCGCGGAGAGAACTGAACGAAGTTCGGGATACTCCGCATAAGAACAATAAGTTTGGGTCAGCCAAAATGAATCAACACCGTTTGTCCAATAATCATGTCCCCACGAAGCTCCCTGCCCATGCAGGCCAAAGAGAAAAATGCTTTTTGCGCCATAAGCTAATAATTTATGAGCCGCTTCTTGCACAGATTGATACGTGATAATCTTACGCTTTAAAATAAATTCGGCTTCAAGCGTATTTAGCACCAAAACATCTGCATAAGAAAACCTCGCGTCGCTTAAATTTTTTTCATCACTATGTTGCACTGAAGGTAAAGTAAAATCGAAAACCACTGGACCAGAATAACGATCGAGAAACTGAAGTTCCTCAAAAGAAATTTCCCCGTTAATTTTAATCGCAGCAGGTTGAGCATCTTCATAAAATTGCTGTGATTGAAGTTCAAGGCCCAGCCCTCGAAAAGTTTGCCTATTCGCTTCATTGTCAGTATTGGTCCAGACAGTGCTCATAATGCAGCTTCCTGATGCCAAAATGGTGTATCAATTAGAGGCGTACACGATTGTGCTGTAATTCGCTCAGGCATAAGGCCTGCTTCAAAAGCACCTCGTCCTGCCATGATCGCATGTGAAAAGGCTTCAGCCATCGCTACTGGATGAATTGCTGAAGCAACTGCACTATTTAACAGTACCGCATCAAAACCTAACTCTAAAATACGTGTCGCATGAGATGGCTTGCCAATCCCGGCATCAACAATCAATGTGACATCCGGTAATCGCTGGCGTAAAGTTTCCAAAGCAAAAGGATTAAGTAATCCTTTTCCAGAACCTATAGGAGCTGCCCACGGCATCAAAATCTGACAACCACAATCAATTAAACGCTGGCATAAAACCAAATCATCCGTACAGTATGGAAAAACTTCAAATCCTCGTTTTACCAATTCAGTTGCCGCGTATAACAATTCAAAGGGATCAGGCTGCAAGCTGTAATCATCACCGATTACTTCTAATTTTATCCATGAGGTTTGAAAAAGTTCACGTGCCATTTCAGCTGTAGTAATTGCAGTTTGTGCATCACGACAACCTGCGGTATTGGGAAGCAAATAACACCCCAAAGATTGGATGGTTTGCCAAAATAAATCCGTGCCAGAATCCCCAGGCATTTGCCGTTTTAACGACACGGTAATCACATTGGTTTTAGAAGCCTGAACGGCATGAGTCATCACCTCAAGTGATGGATAACCTGCTGTTCCCAAGAGCAAACGGCTTGTTAGAGCTTTATCTGCTAAATACCACATAGCTATCCTCCCTGCATTGGTATAATCAGATCGACACGATCCCCTTCACACAAAATGGTGCTAGAAAACATGGATTTAGGAACAAATTGATTATTAATTGCGATTGCTACATGCGCCGCAATTCCTTCTCTTTGTGCGAGCATTTCCTGCAGCGTACAGGACGTATCAAGCGTTAATGGTTTATCATTTACATAAATAATCATGAATAAGCCTCCCAAAGCTCAGGATAACAAATATCGTGTTGATTGCTGTTTAATCCACGTAGAATTTCCTCTACCAATGCCGGAGCAATTAAATATCCATGACGATAAAGTCCATTAACAGCAATAAATTGTTTCGCATATTTTATGCGGGGTTGATGATGTACCAAAGTCGGACGACAATGGGCCACCGTCTTAATGATTCGTGCTTCGGCAAAACCTCGATGCACATAGTATGCAGCAGTTAATAATTCAAGTGTTGTACGTACCGAAATTGGGCTGCAATCCTCTGTTTCCAACTCACTCGCACCGATAAGATAATGAGAATCAGGGCGTGGCGCAATATAAATGGTATACCTGGGGTGTAAGAGCCGAATAGGTCTTTGTAGCTGAACTTCAGGTGCATGCAACCAAATAAGTTCCCCACGCAGTCCACGCAGATGTGGAAAAGAGGTTTTTGCCCCTAAGCCTCGGCAATCAAAAACACAATCAAATCGATATGATTCATTCCTTACTTCTACCCTTCCTGGATAGACAGAAGAAACAAAAGTATGGTCTCTGCAAATAACACCTTGCTTGCAAAGATGATTTTTAAGTGCGGGCAACAGAGTCTGATTATCAAGCTGTGCTTCTTTAGGGAAATAATAGGCTCGTTTAAATTGACGAAGTTCTGGCTCAAGCTGACTTAATAAATCATCATTGAGGAACTGGTAACATGAATCACTTAATTTATTAACAATTCTGGCACTAAACTGCTGCCATTCTGCTTTATCTTGTGGATGATGCACTACAAGACTACCTTGTTGACGAAAATATACGGGTTCTACTAATTGATTGAGAATGGATGGCCATAATATTTCAACCGATTCCATCCCCAAATTAAAAATCACTTGCTCCGCCTTATCAAGCTCAGACAGGGGAGCCAAAAGTCCTGCTGCTGCATTGCTGCAATTATTGAAAGAAGTTTCTGCTTCAAATAATGTTACTTGCCAGCCTTCGTTTTGTAAGCGCAAAGCCAACAAACATCCCATTATCCCAGCACCTACCACAACAGCATTTTTCATTTAATTAGAATCACTCAAAAATAGCCCTATTGCACCCAGGCTACAAACACCTAGGCCGCGATTTATCTTTATTCACCCACGCAACACGCGATAGGCTCCAAATCAGAATGAGGCATCTTAGGTAATAACTCATTTGTATAACACGCATTCACCGCAAAAGACTCATTAATTACTCCTAAATGTTTGCCAAATCGTCCTACTTTATTCCAATCACGTTCCACATTTAAAAGCGTACGGGAGAAAAAAGGTAAGCTGCGGATGAATATTGTATGATACATGGGGGTTCGTAATTGAGGTTTCATACGACATAAAAGTTCATAAGCTTCATCCGGATTTTCAGTGGTAAAGGCGGCTCCACGTTGTGTAGCTTTGAGAAATCCTTTAATGGTTTCAGGATTCTTTAACATCCGTTCTGGCACAATAAATTGAATGGAACAAAAACAGCAGCAACCTAGGCCTGCAAGCTGATCCAGGCGCAGAAATACAGTTTCACCACGTAAATGCTCTAATTCAACTTTCTGAAAATTAATAAAACCAATACCTGTGTCGATAATATCGCGGCAAATCGCATCAGTCACATTCATACCAATGCGCACTGTCTCATAACTTGAGGGCTCAATACCCGCTAACTTTGCCAAATTATCGATAATGATTTTGCCAAACTCGCCAATATAACCTACTCGTTTGCCGACAATATCTTGAAATGAGCTAATACCACTGGATTTAAGCGCAATAAGACCTGTTGGTGGCTCGTCCAGCAATGTGCCAATTGAAGTTACAGGATAGCCTTTTGCGCGAGCAGCCAAGGTATGAATCATAGCCTTAACTCCAAAATCTACATGCCCCATACCCACAATTTCAGTAACATCGCCAGGATCACTAGGCTCCAAAATCGCAAGTTTTATGTTTTCTTGCTGGTAATACCCTAATGAATGGGCAACAAAAATTGGGGTATGATAAGGGTTTGCATACCAATTAAGTAATAGAGTTGTTCTTGTTGATAACGCACTCATGCCATGACTCCTTGTATTAATTAAAAAATAAAGGATGGCAAAAGATATCGAGTGAAGGCCTAATTGAAGAAATGAACCTGTATTCAGAGCAATGATTCTTAAAAATAGCCAATAGATGAGACTCTTTAAGGGAGCAATCAATTTAAAATGAATACAGATTTAAGGCGTTCTTACGCTGGTACGAACCAGATCAAGTTCAACGGGTATTTCTCAGACGTTTATCACGACACCCCGCGCCATCAAATTGTTGGTAATGCTATCGTGTATGGGAAAAACTGTCAAATATTATCCCTCTCTCCCATTTATGGGAGAGGTCAGATCGCTACCATGAATTTAAAAATATAGGCTGTTTTTCCCACGAAGGCGGGAAAGACCGTTTATAAGAATAAGATTAAAAATATTTCAAGAAGAACAATAATTCTGCACATGAAACACATTATGCTGAATTAAAAATCGCTGACATAATAAGGGGGTGTGTTGCAATAGATGATGCAGATAAGCCCGAGTAAATTGTTGTGAACAAGTGGGGCAAGCGCAATCTCCATCAATCATTTCAAATTGCATCTGTGTTTTTGAATCAGTTAAATCCACGGTTCCTGCCTGGCTGTAAACCTTTCCTTGAGCCGCTGCTTGGGCAGGCTCATCTGTTTCAATAAACTCTATTCCCTTATTATGCAAACGGTTAATTAACTCAGGATCAAAACGTCCTATAACATAACGTGCTAAATGAGACCATTGCTCTAATTGTTCCCAATTCAGCTCATCCAAAATATTAAAATAAACCCCATGGGGTTTAACTACCTCATATTTTTGCAAATCATGAACATGAATAAATGGAACAATTGCATCATCCCAATTATCCCAGATTTGTGGAAAATCGCGCAGGATATTTTGAGGTAAAATAATAGCATTAGGTTTTAATTGATGGACAAGATCGATTAATTTCTCTAAAGTAAGTTTAACTCTAGAGCCATCATAGGGTGATTTGAGCACATAAACTTTTTCCTTATTAGCTATAAGTGACATTGCATTAATGACCACTTTCCCGGGACAAGCCAAGTAACGGGCTAAATCAGGTATTTTTTCGAGGACTGCCTGACCTGGTTTATATAACAAATGTTCTAAAGAATAGGATGCCGCGGTTATCTTTACTTCGTGCCAATTTGCCATTGTAAGACATAAACCTGCCTCTGAAGTTAAAACAGGTATAAAATTCTGTATTGCAGCCAACATTCCTGATCTCCTGATTTACAGCAATAAACTGGTGTCACCATAACTAAAAAATCTGTATCTTTTTTTGATTGCTTCTTGATAGAGCTTCATTGCTTGTTTGTGGCCGATAAAAGCTGAAACCAGCATGAGCAAGGTAGACTCAGGCAAATGAAAATTAGTCATTAACCCATCGCAAATCTTAAACTCATATCCTGGGTAAATAAAGATGTCTGTATCCCTGCTGCATGCAGTTAATACTCCATTTTGTGCTGCACTCTCTAGACTGCGCAAAGCAGTTGTACCTACTGCAATTACTCGATTTCCCGCTGCCTTTGTAGCGTGTACTGCAGCACATAATTCCGGACTAATTGTGAATTGCTCACTATGCATTTTATGGTCTTTGATATTATCACAACGAACAGGTCTGAATGTTCCTGCTCCTACATGTAAAGTAAGATAAGCTACAGCAACTCCTCTGGAATGTAAGCTGGACAATACAGATTCATCGAAATGTAAGCCAGCCGTAGGAGCTGCGACAGATCCTTCATATTTTGCATAGACTGTTTGGTAACGATCCTGATCCAAAATTTCATCATTTCGGGTAATGTAGGGGGGTAATGGAATGTGCCCTATTCCATTTAATAATTGCAAAACGTCGATATCTGCTTTACATATAAACAGATCATCTTTCCTATCAAGGACTTCGAGTTCTTTATTGTGTTCTAACTTAATAATTGACCCGGCCTTTAATGCTTTACTGGCTTTAATATGAGCTAGAAAAGTGAATTCGCCTGTAATACGCTCCACTAATAGCTCAACTTTTCCACCAGTAGTTTTATGACCATAAAGTCGAGCAGGAATCACTTTGGAATCATTCATAACCAGTAAATCGCCAGGATTTAAAAAATCAGCTATTTCGCGAAACTGATAATGACCATATTCATCTTTTTGACGATTATAAATTAAAAGACGCGAATCACTGCGATGAGCCAAAGGATACTGCGCAATTAATTCTGGAGGTAAATCAAAGTAAAAATCCTGTTTATTCATAGAGCAACCTGAAAATAAATTGCCGATATTATACACGGAATACAATGATTCATCATCCCTATTGAATAAGAGATTGCCTACAAATTAAAGCTGAATCTTCTACACATCGCTGCAAAACCAGCCCAGTTCTACTTCGACGTCCCCCCCTACGACTTGTTCGCGGGGTTGTCCCTGAGAGAGCCACGCAAAATTTGAATGTAATTTTATGTTTTTAAATGAAATATACTCAGCTTTCTACGTACTGCGCTTTATGCGCGGTACGTAGGGAGGTAAATTTCGTGTGGATCGCTTAGGGCTTGTCCGCGGGGATAGCCGCAATGTGAGACAGAAATTAAAGAGAAGTATTCTTAAACGTGTTACTTCATTGTTTTAGTCGGATCGACTTCGGACCTGGGTGCTGAATCCATTATTGTTCGTTTGGCGCTATATAACCATTGAAGCCTTTGTTTTTGCGGCTCCATAATCTTCTCTGGAGTGACTTCTTCAATTAATTTATCAAGCTTTCCTTTGCTCTCAGGTGATATTGATGAATTTTTGACAACATCTCGAACTTTTTCGATATCTTCTTTTTTTGGAGCTTTTAATACCAAAGATTCAAATTTTTCTATCATTTGCGTATAGCTTGCATGAGGATCAGGTTTTGGAGAAGGCCTTTCCGACAAACGAGGATTATTGCTCAATAATGTTGCTTTTCTAGCTTGAGCAACGCTTAAGGTTTCTACCATTTTTTCTCTGGCGTGTTGCATTTCAGATCTTTGAACTTGCAATATTTCTCTTAGGCTGAGGTGCTGCTCTTTGCGTTGAATTTGTTTCTGCAAATTTTCTTGTATCTTTTCCATAAAATTGAAGCGAGGAGTTTGAATACGTTCTTTCTCTTGATTAAAATTACGTTTAGCTTCCTCCCATTGCTCTTGAGTCAATGTTTTAGGATCCACCTCCTTAGGAATTAAAGCATATGAGCCATCTTCTTTTTGAATAAGGCATTTTGCCTCCTCATGTTTGACAATAAAACGGGCCTGAGAAAAATCAAAAACTTGTTCCAATTGCTCATTAAGGAGTATTTTCTTATTTCTCATAACTTTTAATGCAGAAATCAATCCTTGTTCCCGTAATTGCAATCCTTCCATTTCAGTGTCAAATTGTCCTGGAGAAGATTGTTGCAACTTACGCTCTTGTATTTTAGATCGCGTTTGCTCTAGAGCTAAACGAAATAATTCCTCATAATTTGTGATAGTTTGACTTAAGTGAGCTTGATGAAAATTGAGTTCATGTTCAATTGTTCTGATGTGTCCACTAATACGGCGCTGCTCCATTTCTTGAACTTTAGGATTATCGAAAAGTGTATTGCTATGTAGTATCTCTTGTTCCCTATATCTTTCGAGATCTTGCATCAAAATAGAACGTCTTCGTTCAGCAAAAGCAACAGGATCTTCATAAGGATGACTCAAAATAGGCAATGTTAAGTACGTATCCAATATATCGAAATGTGTATGAAGCTCCTCATGATAGACCGCCATCTGTGCTTCTTCCTCTTCAAGAGCAATCAATTCTTTTTCAATCTGACTTAATTGTTCCTCCAATTTATTCAGTTCTACATCTAGAGCATGAACTGTCTCGAGGTAGTTGTAAATCATAGCCTCTATAATTTCTATGGGAAGACGGGTAAAAATTGTTTCTTTATGCTCAATATGTTTATCCTTTGCAAGATGCTTTTCAATTTCGAGTCTAAAAAGTTGATCCACATTTTTCGCTAAAGCGTCCCGTTCTGCAATTAGTCCCATAAGAAGAAAAACTCTATGTTGTCGCTTCCGGATTGCTTCTTCATTTTGTTCTCTAATCGCATGAATTTGCTCCTCTTTTTCCATCAGTTCTCGGGCTATCATAGTAACTGTTTCTTTCCCTCCAGCTGTTTTAAGAAAATAAAACACCTCTGCAGCATTTTTTAATCCAAAACGGGAAAGAAATTGAGTAGCTAAATAGGGAGTTGTTTCACTATTGTTGGGATCATTGCTTTTTTCTATATCTGCAAACCATTGCTCCAGCCTTCCCTCCATAAGGGTTCGTTCTGCTTCATTGAGCTCGTGCCACATTGAAGTAACAATTTCTGCAGTATGTCTTGGAATTTCCGATCGATTAGAAACCATATGAGAACTTCCCAAAAAGCATCTTGATTAAATTATAGGCTATTTTGGAAGAAAAAGCGGATACAGCCCAGGAGAACTCCCTATTTGCTGAGTATGTAAACAATGCAAAGAGAATTAAATTTCAAAGATTTTAATTATTTAGAATACTCATTGTTTTTTGGGTTCTATAATAAAGAACCCAAAAAACTGTTGAAAAAATCCACCACAAACAGCAGCATAAGCCGCTACTAATGAGAACTATATAGTGATAGGAAAAGTAACCTGAGAGTCTAACAGATGATGCTCTTTTTCACCGCCTTCTGGAATTTTACTATATAATTCAGTATGGACGGGTGGTACATCTTTCCGCGTGTTATGACTACTCTTGGATTGTAAATCATTGTTGCTCATCATTATATAGGATTGTGTTATTTGCACACTTTCAACTGTAGGGGGCACTGAACGGGTTGAAACACAAGCATTCACAGTCGCTTTAACTGCCATACCCGACAAACCACCAAGGAATAAAAATGGAGACCACAATACAGAGCCTATGGTTTTCATAACCCCTTTAAAGCTCAATCCATCTTCATTTACAACACGTGATTTAATCACATCGAACACGTTTTTGTCGCTGCTATAGCATTCTTTAGCGCTAGAATATAAATATGCTAAACCCAGGGCACCATAGAGTACAAGTGCGCCGATTCCAAAAGTCGCGGCACTAAAAGCCATTGCACCTGCAGCTCCGGCTCCAGCAGTAGTTAGCGATGCAGTAGTTAAACTCATCGCGCCTAGCGTTGAACTCAGTATTGCAGCAACAACCACAATGGGCAAAAGGATAAAAAATCCAACCAATAAGACACGTCCACCACGGCCAGTCGAAGAATAACTGTGATGATGATGGTGATGATAACCATTATGTACGCGAGAAGTAGTACGGACCTCCACATGCGGTTTACGGGGCGTTACCTCAACATGGGGGTTACGAAAAGGCGTCACCTCAACATGAGGATATAAGGAATATTGAGGATTATGGCCATGCTGATGGGCACCATGAGTAACATGATCATGATGATGTTGTTTGCTGCTAAATTCCACTTTAGTCTCCTTTTGATTTTTATTAAATTCCACACTTGTCGCGAAGAAGTATAAAAAAGAAAACTTAAGGTTTTATTAACAAAAAAATAAGTCTTTACATAAAAATTACATTTCTTTACAGAAAGCCTATACAATGACCAACAAGAAAACAGATAGTAACCAAATTATTCCACTGGTTACATAAGGGTACTGATATCCTTTGTATTTTTTTCTTCGTGAAAGAATATCAAGAATAAGAACTGGAACAACGGAAAGAAAAGTCAACATGAATATTAGTACAACTGGAACCGCGATTTTCTGAAAAGGCATAATGCCCACTAAAAAATTCTCTACTTCATACAATATTTCACGCACATAAAAAATTGCCCATAAGCACCAAAAGGTAAACGTATAAATTAGCCAAGAAGCAGCAAATAGCGGTACAAGCAATTTAGCTCCTTTTATGGCAAAGAACTTGTTAAAGGCTTTAATAAATTCCTCTGAAAAGAAAACCAGAATCGCACTCAAAAGAACAACCCAAGCCAGTGTTAATAACATTTATTTGTTCCTTTTCTCAACATCTTCTAATACTTCCCACCGCGCATAAAGTCGTGTCAGTAAATCCTCATCTTCAGCCAGACCTTGATTAATCTTTGTAATCAGTTGGGCATCCTGTTGGTAAAATTTGGGTTCAGTCATTTGTAATTGTAATTCGGCTATTTTTGCTTCTAGCTGTTCAATTTTTTGTGGCAACTGCGCCAGTTCACGTTGCTCATTAAAACTTAATTTGTTTGTTGCAGGATTTCGTTTCACAACAGGTGTTTTTACTACTTGCTCTCGCTGTTGTTGTTTTTTATGCATTTTATATTCATCATAACCACCCACAAATTCATTAAACTGCCCTGCTTCTTCATAAACCAGAACACTGGTAACGACTTGATTAATAAATGCTCTATCATGGCTAATTAATATTAAAGTTCCAGGATAGTCAACTAACATGCTTTCAAGGAGCTCCAAAGTTTCAATATCCAAATCATTGGTAGGCTCGTCCATTACTAACAGGTTTACTGGTTTGGCAAACAATTTGGCTAATAATAATCTGTTTCTTTCTCCACCAGAAAGCACTGAAACCGGTTGATTAAAACGCTCGGGTGAAAATAAAAATTCACGCAAATAACTGGCAACATGTTTTTGTTTGCCATTAATTGTTACATAATCCGCACCATCACCCACATTAAACATAACTGTTTGATCTTCCTGCAAATGACGACGCAATTGATCAAAATAAGCGACACTCAAAGAAGTGCCACGCTTTATTTGTCCAGAGTCTGGCTGTAATTCCCCGAGCAATAGCCGGACCAGAGTCGTTTTACCACATCCATTAGGACCGATTATTCCAAGCTTATCCCCGCGAGTTAACAGTAAGGAAAAATCACGTAAAATTGTTTTATTTCCCAAGTTATAGTTCACTTGGTTTGCCTCGATAACCACTGCACCTGAACGAGTTACATCGAGAGAGAATGATTTGACCTTACCCAATTGATTGCGGCGTGCCTTATATTCTTCACGCATTGCCTTTAATGCGCGCACCCGTCCTTCATTACGTGTTCGTCGCGCTTTGATTCCTGTACGGATCCATGCCTCTTCCTCTGCCAGCTTTTTATCAAATAAATCATTTTGCTTTTGCTCGCTAAGACGAATGGTTTCCCTTCTGTCCAGATAAGTTTCATAGTTACAATCGTGTTGGTATAGTTTTCCTCTATCAATTTCTAATATCCGGTTGGATACTTGACTTAAAAACTCTCTATCATGAGTCACCAAAAGGACAGCTCCTTTGAAACTCTTTAAATAAGCCTCCAACCATTCAATCGCTTCAATATCCAAATGGTTTGTAGGCTCATCCAATAGTAATAAATCTGGAGTTGCGATGAGTGCCGCCCCCAGAAGCACACGCCGTTTCATCCCACCTGACAAGTTATTCATGCGCTCATTAGTAGCTATACCTAAACGACTGGCCATAGTTTCAATTTGCGGCAATTTATCCCAAGCATGTAAATTATCCATTTGTTGCTGGCACAAAGCTAATTTATCCGTGTCACCCAATTGAGATAATTCATTAAAACGCGATAAAATCTCCCCTACTTCGCCAAGGCTTTTCACGAGGAAATGATAGACAGATTCTTCTTCAGTAATTGGAACCTCCTGAGTCAATCCAGCAACTCGTAATCCAGAAAGCTGATTGATTTGACCACTATCAGGAACCAAATCTCCCAATAAGAGCTTAAGCAAAGTGGATTTACCTGCCCCATTTCGTCCAACTAATGCAATACGATCATGAGATTGGATCTGCCAATCAGCATTATCTAATAACTGATTACCTGCAATATTGAGAGAGACGCCATGAAGGGAAATAATACTCATAAATAAACTCTGATTATAAATGTGTAGCCTGAGTGCAGCGAGGTGAAGCCCTGAAGATTGCAAACTAATAAACCCAGGCCATACCTTTTCTATGTACCCAGGCTACTTTCCAATAAATTACTTCGAAGATAAAACCATTATACCATCCATCTCAACCTGAACACCACGTGGCAATGCAGAGACTTCTATCGCTGCCCTTGCTGGATATGGTGATGCAAAATAACGACTCATTGCTTCATTAATTAAAGGAAAATGACGCAAATCCGTAAGATAAACATTTAATTTCACTATATGTGCCAAACTACCACCTGCAGCCTCACAAACTGCCGACAGGTTTTCTAAAACCTGGGTGATTTGCAATTTAATATCTTCGCTGCATACTTCCATCGTTACAGGATCAAGTGGTATTTGTCCTGAAAGATAAACTGTATCCCCACACTTAATGGCTTGTGAATAAGTTCCAATAGCTTCTGGAGCCAATTTTGTATTTACCGGTTGCATTAATTATCCCCTTGTTTTTTTCTATAAAGACGCATCACCACTTTATTTGCCCGTAACCTACGCATTACACGAGCCAAATGCGTTCTATCAATAACACTAATTGAGAATGTAACTGCATTATGTCGTCCATCTCGCGGATCCACATTGATATTACCTATATTGGATCCTGCTTCTGCAATAGCAGTTGCCAGAGCAGCTAACACACCACGCTCATTTACTACGTCAACTGTAATATCAACCCAGTATTCACCTTCAACCTTCTCATCCCAACGTAAGGCAACAAATTGCTCTGGATTAGTTCGTGAATTTTTTAAAGTGGTACAATCACTGCTATGAACAATAATTCCTCGACCCTGTTGGAATTTTCCAACAATATTATCGCCAGGAATAGGCTGACAACATTCACCAAAATGAACCACCATTCCTTCCGTTCCTTTAATTGCCAAGGGACGTGTTTTAACTCCTTTATCCAGTTCATTAGAGTCTTGACTTACTACCAATCTTTTGGCAATTACCATTGCCATTTGATTGCCTATACCAATCGCATAGAGCAAATCATCCATCGTTTTATAATGTAAATCACTTAATAATGCGTGTATGGATTCTGGTGGAATTTTTGCATAATCACTAGATA
The DNA here is from genome assembly GCF_001648595.1 of Legionella bozemanae. Classification (GTDB taxonomy): domain Bacteria; phylum Pseudomonadota; class Gammaproteobacteria; order Legionellales; family Legionellaceae; genus Legionella; species Legionella bozemanae. The sequence goes on from NZ_LBAW01000001.1 coordinate 44,586, forward strand.
GTTCGTTTAATGACTGCTCGAGAAGGCGTTTTCCTAAACTAATTGATTCTGTATTTTGTTGACTCTTCAGAAAATGACGGATATTAGAACGCGCTTTTCCAGTAACTACAAAATTTAACCAAGTCGGGTTGGGATGAGCACCTTGTGCCGTAATAATCTCAACCGTTTGCCCATTAGACAAAGGAATACTTAACGGCACCAGTTTTCTATTTACTTTCGCCGCCACACAACTATTACCCACTCCTGAGTGAACTGAATAGGCAAAATCAACCGGCGTAGCTCCTTTGGGTAATTCCATAATATGGCCTTTAGGAGTAAAAACATATACTTCATCTGGAAATAAATCGATTTTGACGTTCTCAATAAACTCTAACGAACTTCCAGTACTCCGTTGCATTTCCAACAGACTTTGCACCCATTCTCTTGCACGCAACTGCGCTTCATTTACTTCAAGGCCGGACGATTTATAAATCCAATGCGCAGCTACCCCATTGTCAGCAACCTTATCCATGTCACGAGTACGAATTTGCACTTCGAGAGGAACCCCAAAAGGCCCGAACAAAGTGGTATGCAGGGATTGATATCCATTCGCCTTAGGTATGCCAATATAATCTTTAAAGCGTTGAGGAACAGGTTTATAGGTACAATGTAAAGCACCTAAAATACGGTAACAAGAATCAATATCTTCAGTAATCACACGAAAAGCAAAAACATCAGTAATCTCGGTAAATGAGGCTTTTTTCTGGCGCATCTTTTTATAAATACTGTATAAATGCTTTTGTCTACCGAACACTTGTTCATAAGGAATATTTAATTGCGCTAAAGCCAGTTGCAAATCACGTTCAATTGTCTGGGTCAATTCACGTCGATTACCACGAGATTTTTCAACTGCTGATTTAATGGCTCTGTAGCGCATAGGATATAGAGCCTGGAATCCTAAATCCTCAAGCCCTACATAAATCGAATGCATCCCCAAACGATTTGCAATTGGGGCATAAATTTCCAGAGTTTCTATGGCTATACGTCTGCGTTTTGCATAAGGCATTGCACCTAGGGTCTTCATATTATGCAAACGATCGGCTAGCTTAACAATAATTACACGAATATCTTTAACCATGGCCAAGACCATTTTACGGAAATTTTCCGCCTGAGCCTCTGCCTTTGATTCAAATTTGATTTTAGTCAGTTTGGTCACACCATCCACGAGGGAGGTAATTTCTTCGCCGAATTGGCGTGTTAAATCATCTTTGCTCACGGAGGTATCTTCAACCACATCATGAAGCAAAGTAGCCATAATTGTTTGATAATCCAGCCGCATTCGGGCAAGAATCAACGCTGCTGCAACAGGATGAGTAATATAAGGCTCGCCAGAACGCCGCATCTGCCCTTGATGCGCTTTTTCAGCAACCAGATAGGCTTGGTAACATTTCTCTATTTGCGACTGCTCAAGATAGCATTTCAGCTCTTCATCGAGCTCCTTAAAGTAGCTCACGCAGTACTCCCTAGTATCTAACATGACCATACCCCTATACCCATAATTCACCCTATTTAAGGTGTCCCATATAAATCACAATCCTTTATGATTCGTAGCTTGGGTGAAGTGAAACGAATCTGGGAATTTTAGTCACTCAAAACTTGGGGAACCATTTCACTTTACCCAAGCTACTTGAATATTTTTCCTGGGGTCTCTGTTTACAACGATTGAACAAAGACCCATCCAAAAAATTATTCTTTATCCAAAATTTCTGGCGTAATTAATCCTTCTGCTATTTCACGCAAAGCCACTACCGTAGGTTTATCATTTTCCCATTCAACCATAGGCTGATCTCCTCGAACTGCAATTTGACGCGCACGTTTAGTGGCTACCATAACCAGTTCAAATCGATTTGCAACGTTCTTTAAACAATCTTCAACTGTAACTCGCGCCATAATTCATTCTCCAGTAGCAAAACCCTGCATTTTACTGCGATGATAACAGGAAAGAAAGCAATTTTGATTGTTTATTTATCTGCCGCTCAATACGTAAACGGTTTGCAATCACAATTGCACCCAACTCCATCGCTGCTTTTTCAAAATTATCATTAACGATTAAATAATCAAACTCAGGATAATGACTCAACTCATCCTGGGCTTTTTTCATCCGGTCACTAATCACTTCATCCTTGTCCTGTCGTCTATTCAATAACCGTTGTTTTAAGGCATCCAACGACGGCGGTATAATAAAGATACTCACCGCATCCGGAAAGGAACGCCTAATCTGCTCTGCTCCTTGCCAGTCTATATCCAGAATTACATCGATGCCATTTTGCAAACGGTTAGTAATTTGCTCCATCGATGTTCCATATAAATGATTAAAGACTCGGGCATGCTCTAAAAAAGCACAATCATTAATCATATGTATAAATTCTTCTTCATCAATAAAAAAGTAATCCACTCCATGCTGTTCCCCAGGTCGCATCATTCGTGTTGTATGCGAAATAGATACTTCAATATCATCAAGAGTTTCAATTAACTTTTTTACTAAACTTGTTTTACCTCCCCCAGAAGGTGCTGCAACAATAAACAAATTACCCGAATAATCACCCACAATAATACTCACTCAATGTTTTGAATTTGCTCACGCATTTGCTCAATTAAAACTTTCATTTCCACTGCACTCTGAGTCAATTCCACAGAGTCAGACTTTGAGCTTAGCGTATTCGCCTCCCTATTTAATTCTTGCATCAAAAAATCAAGACGCCTGCCTGCTATTTTATCGCAATTTAGTGTCCGATTCACTTCATCAAGATGAGTCTGTAACCTATCTAATTCCTCGCTCACATCAATACGCGTCAAAATCAAAGCAATTTCCTGCTCTACACGCGACTCCTGAACTTCAAGTTTCACAGAGTGCAATCGGGTCAATAACTTGTCTTTCACTTGTTCCGTTTGCATTAATACTATAGATCGAGCTTTCTTAATTTCTTGACCTAATTCATTTAATCGTCCTTCCACATGTGCTTTCAATGCGCTCCCTTCTGTGGTACGCATTTGACGTAGCTGCTCGACTGCCTCATTAAACAAGGAAAGTGCATGCTCTCCTAACACCTCCACATCGGGCATACTTGCTTGCATCACGCCAGGCCAGGATAGGACGCGACTAACACCTAAATCATTCGGCAAATGGTGTGACTCAGCAAGTTTCTCACTTAAATTCACTAATGCATTTACCATGCCTATATTTATAAGCATAGACTGATTATTAGCACTTGTGTCTTGATATTTCAGCTGACACTCCAATTTTCCGCGATTGATCTTACCCCGCAGCAAATGACGCAATTGTTGCTCTATAAATCGGAACGATTCAGGCAAACGAAATGAAACATCTAAATAGCGATGGTTAACAGACTTTATTTCCCAACAAAAATGACCTTCTTCGATTTGCTTTTGCACACGCGAGAAAGCCGTCATACTTTGAAGCATATAGATACCAATGAAAAAAACTACCTTGCGCGAATATACTCCAATTTAAAGCAATTGGACAGAGACAATCTGACTGAAATTGTTAATCAGATCACGAGGCTAAGTGAGCAATATTACACCATTTTGATATTTAATTAAATACATAGATACAATAATTTCATGAAAGCTCTAATGCAAATCACCTATTTTATCCCGAGTTAACTCTTTAACCCGAGACTAAATAATGACTTATTTTATAATTGCTTATTTGGTGAAGAGATTGATGTCTTTTGCTGATTTTGGGACAAAAGCTCATCCATCCTTTCATTCATCCAACTCATAAGGGTTACTGCAGACATCACTCTGAGGCCTCGAGGAAATCCTCCTTTAAAAAATCCATAAACACCCTGTGTTGTATAGAGCTTTTGAACCGTTTTGAAAAAACCGGCTGAGTTCTCATTAATTGAAGACTGCTGAGCTGTTTTCACTACATCAAATTTTTGAGAAACCAATGTTGCTCCTACTCCAGCCAGCATTCCTGCAAGCAGAGAAGCAGCATAATCATTGGGATAATACTCTTTTATTCTTACTTTCAATGTGGGAGTCACTGCTAGAAAAAATGTAGAAAATAGCCCTTCCCTCAGCATCGTTGCCATCAGTCCTGTATAAAGACGAGACCAGCCTCTTTGCCTCACCAGATTTGATCCTGTTGAGAAAAAACCTGTTTTTGGATGCGTCATTATCATTTCAGTTGGACAGCTTATCAAAGCAGAACCAACCCCGGCAGCGAATGCGCTCGTTAGCTTTTGAGCATCAGACAATTCATACTTATTTCCCAGAAACCATTTTTGAAAAAAACAATTCAAACCTACTTGCACTGCAGTTATTGGAATCATACTTGCTGCATTCGGCAATATACCTCGATACAATACTTGCGGATTTAGCGTAAAAGGATCTCCTTTTTGCATTCGTGTTTTTATTGACCACAAAGGATGGTCAACAAACACTTCGAAAGCGCCAGTAATACTTCCTGAGATAATGCTTTGGAATATACTTAGATTGTTTTTCTTTTCTTTTGGGTATGCCTCTTCTTTACGTGCCTCAAATTTTGCTTGAATCATAATGATGCTCCGATAGTTAAGTCAAATGAATTCATTACCCGCTGAGTGCTTCTCCCTAGAGAGGCACGGATAATGACAAATGACCGCCCTAGGGAAAGGAAGGTAAGAAAAGAATCACTAAAGAAGAAATATTGTGTAAGGAAACTAAATCGCAGACTAATAGCGTGCTTGCAGGCAAACCTGCAGATAATGCCACGCTGTTTTCATAACTACGATTGTTCATAATGAAGGCTTTTTTTAAGTTAAAGTTCAAGCTACCATGATGAGTCATTATTAGTCAACATGGACTTAAAGAATTTTTTTGCTCCAAATTAAAACCATATGTTTGGAGATTCACATCAAGAGCGCAACATATCATTTTTTCCGAGCACACCATGAGCATATCGATAATAAAAACGATGATTATGTGTTTTTATCACGTCCCTCATACTTTAGGATGCAACATGGGAAGTTAAGCGTTATAATTCTTATTTTTATCGAGGATTATCTAATGCGCCCAAGTAACCGTGAAGCCAATCAATTACGTTCTGTTAAATTAACCAGAAACTATACAAAACATGCTGAGGGCTCAGTTCTTGTTGAATTTGGACAAACTAAGGTATTGTGTAATGCATCAGTAACCGACGGAGTTCCCCGTTTTATTAAAGGAAAAAATCAAGGTTGGGTAACTGCTGAATACGGTATGCTCCCGCGCGCAACACACAGTCGTACTGAGCGGGAAGCAAGTAAAGGTAAGCAAGGCGGCAGAACCATGGAAATCCAACGCCTCATTGGCCGCTCGCTAAGAGCTTGTGTTGATTTAAAATTTCTGGGTGAAAATACGATAACGCTAGACTGTGATGTCATTCAGGCTGACGGGGGTACAAGAACAGCAGCTATTACAGGTGCCTGTGTCGCGATGAGAGATGCAATAAACTGGATGGTAGAGCGAGAAAAAATACGTAAAATGCCTGTATTTCATTACATCGCTGCAGTTTCTGTAGGAATATATCGAGGCCAAGCCGTACTTGACTTGGATTATGCTGAAGATGTACTTGCCGAAACTGACATGAATATAGTTATGAATGAAGCAGGACATTTCATCGAAATTCAAGGCACTGCCGAAGACAAGCATTTTAATCGTGATGAATTAAACAGCATGCTTGCACTTGCTGAAATGGGTATTCCTCAATTAATTGAATTACAAAAAAATGCATAAGTACTCCTGCCATTGAGGTCAATTTAAGAAAAATATTGGAACCCAAAACGGCTGGGCTGAAAAGTCCAGCAATGATATTACAAAATGTGCCCAATCGTTTAAGAAACCCTTGGTTTTGCAGTGAATCAATAATTAAAATAACGATTTATCAAGTGCTATATCGCGTGCTGTATGGGATGAAATAATATTCTTTTTCACCAGCTCAGTTAAATGCTGATCCAAAGTTTGCATGCCTTTAGCCTGACCTGTTTGGATGGAGGAATACATTTGTGCCACTTTATCTTCACGAATTAAATTTCGTATCGCACTGGTGCAAATCATAATTTCCAAAGCGGCAACTCGCCCACCCCCACTTTTTTTCAATAAAGTTTGCGCTACTACAGCTTGCAGTGATTCAGACAGCATTGAACGCACCATAGCTTTTTCCTCAGCCGGAAACACATCAATAATCCTATTGACGGTTTTGGTTGCAGAATTAGTATGTAAGGTACCAAATACCAAATGTCCGGTTTCTGCAGCGGTCATTGCTAAACGGATCGTTTCCAGATCGCGTAACTCACCTACCAAAATCACATCAGGATCCTCACGCAATGCGGAACGCAAAGCAGCATTAAAATTAAGTGTATCGCGATGAACCTCGCGTTGATTCAATAAGCATTTTTTACTTTGATGCACAAACTCTATGGGATCCTCCACAGTTAAAATGTGATCATAACGACTTGAGTTAATGTAATCGATCATGGCTGCCAAAGTTGTGCTTTTCCCTGATCCTGTTGGACCAGTAATGAGCACTAACCCCTTAGGATAACTGGCCATTTCTTCAAAAATAGCAGGTAATTCTAAGTCACTCATACTTAAAATTTCAGAAGGTATAGTACGGAAAACAGCTGCAGCTCCACGCAACTGATTAAAGACATTCACCCTAAAACGGGCTAGATTAGTTATTTCAAAAGAAAAATCGGTTTCCAAAAACTCTTCAAATTCTTTCCTTTGCCGATCATTCATCACATCATAGATGATTTTTATCACCTCTTTATGTTCCATGGCAGGTAAATTAATTTTGCGCAAATCACCATCCACGCGAATCATAGGGGGTAATCCTGCAGAAAGATGTAAATCTGATGATTTATTTTTTACGGAAAATGCTAATAGTTCTGCTATATCCATTGCTTAATTCGTCCTGATTATTATCTGATGATAGGCTGAACTATTAATACCAGTCTACCTATAAAATATGATGCTACTAGCTTAGCGCACGAAGTGATACTCGGCAAACATTGTTTCTTTTGCTATTGTTAAGGTTCGCAAACATACTTAAATGATTATGAATCTTCAGCAAAATCTACATCAAATAAAACAACTAATTAAGCAATCTGAACTGGATTTTGACAGAAAACCAGGGAGTGTTCTATTACTTGCTGTCAGCAAACAACAAAGCATTGAGGCGATTAGCCAATTATTTCATCTTGGAGTGACCCATTTTGGAGAAAGTTATTTTCAGGAAGCCCAACAAAAAATAAATGCATTAAGAAACATGCCCATATGTTGGCATTTCATTGGCCCCATTCAAAGCAATAAAACCAAAGGGATTGCCACCTCATTTCACTGGGTTCACAGTGTTAGCCGCTTGAAAATCGCCCAGCATCTTAATAAATATCGCCCACCTCATTTAGATCCGCTCAACATCTGTTTACAAATTAATTTAGTAGATGAAAAAACAAAATCAGGAATTCCTCCTGAAGATGCTGCTGAATTAGCTTTGACAGCCAGTCAACTTCCACACCTCAAGCTAAGAGGTTTGATGACTATCCCTCCTCCCCAACAAGATAAACAAACTCAATATGATTTATTTATGCAACTCAATCAACTGATGCATGCACTAAATCAGGAACTTCGGCTCAATATGGACACATTATCTATGGGCATGAGTGATGATTTAGTCTCCGCAATTAAGGCAGGCGCTACTATAGTGCGTGTTGGACGGGCATTATTTGGTGAGCGACAAAAACAAAGCGACGCGATATAATCCTAATAAATCAGTTGTAGGTATGCAGGATAGGGGAAAATATGTCTGGTCTTATCGCCGTAACACTTTTTATTGTTTCTTTATTTTTTTCACTTATTATTTTTAGTTTATGGCTACGCATCGCGCTACGCTATTTACGCGTCAGTGCACTTCATCCGGTAAGCCAGCTTATTCATAAAATAACCAACCCTATAGTAAATCCAATTCAACTGATATCAAAACAACCTTATAAGCCGGGACAAAAATATGATATCCCGGCTATTATCACCTTGGTTTTGGTTGAGCTATTAAAAATTATCTTCTTCAGCCTTCTTATCTTAAATGGACTAATTCCTATTATATTCATATTCATTTATATAATTGCCGACTTAATCATCCAGCCTTGTGATATTTTGTTTTTTGCCATACTTATCCGTGTTGTTATGAGTTTTATCAATCCAGAGTGGCAAGGTCCAATTGCTGATTTCTTACGTTTGCTAACAGAGCCCTTGTTAAAACTCGGTAGAAAGATTGTTCCGGACATTTCTGGTTTTGATTTTTCGCCTTTTATCATCATGATTTTACTGAAAATAATTACTTTATTTATTAGCGCAAACCTACCCTGGAGATTATTATAAAAGCAGCTATACTTAATTTTAAGCAGAGGATTAGTAGGATTGAATCATGAAATTAACGTTCCTCAGAAGTACTAGCTTGGGATTAATCCTTTTACCTTTTAGTTTATTTGCTGATACTCAATCTTATTATTGCCCGCAAAACCACGGATATATTAATTTAGGAATGACACCCGATGAAGTAATCGCAGCGTGTGGCCAACCAGTGAGCCAGCAAGAATCAAATCAACCTGTTATGCAAAAAATTCCCATGCAACAGCTCATTTATAATAATATGGGAACTCAAACCGCCTTTTACGGAGTATGGAATGTTCCCACGGGCAATGGGGGTGTTTCACTTGAAGTAAATATTGTCAATCAAAAAGTACGCTCTATTAAATTAAACGGCTCAGATAGCAATGCGGTATCTGTTTGTCAGGGCGCAAACATTCAAGCGGGGGATCCAGTACAAAAAGTGTATTACTCCTGTGGATCTCCTTCTATGGTAAATAATACTTTTATCAATGAAATTGTACCAACCGCCGAAAAACCTCAAGTTTGGCTCTATCAGCCCGGGGAGTACCAACCTGCCGTTACCATGACTTTTGTTAATGGTAAATTGCAATCCATTCAATAAGTCGCAAAGCGATAGGGTATAATAATTGCCTATTTCATTCTATTCCCTATTTTTAGGCAAATCACAGTGCAACACTATGGTAAGTTAAAAAAATAAGATACACTCTCAAAATTTTAGCGCAGAACTCCATTCAAATTAATGAGGTCACTGCTTTTCTTGAAATATTTGTTGAGGTAGGTTTTGAAATGACTGCAAGCATAGATGAACTCACTATTGCATTTAGTGAAAATGGAATAGAAACAGTTAAAGAGCTGGATAAGAAGGTATTAAGTAAAGGGGCCTGGACTACGATTATGTTTAAGTATCAGGATTGGGATAATGCCCAAAACGGCTATGGACCCGTTAAATTTTCAATTCGACGTTATCAAAAACGTAATAATCAATACTGGCAAAAATCCAAATTTAATATATCCAGCGCAGAACAAGCGCAGAAAATCATTGATATTCTCAGTGACTGGTTGAAATAGTTTTAACATTGATAACTAATTTTATTATTAAATTTTTACAAATTTTATAACTTTTTTAATAAATATATTCTATCTCCCAGATTTACGATTTTGCTTCCTGAATTACTCATGCATTTCGATATAAGTTACTATAAATAAAAGATTTTTTTGTAACCTCCTTAATAAAACAAGCAAAACCTCTGGGAGTTTTTGTCCAATTTGAACACCCTTGTGCCCACAAAATAACCCCCAAGATTTTTTTTTGTTCTAATTATTCATATTTCTTAAGGTTAAGTTAATTTTTGCTCCTTATAATACAAATCCAATTTAACAACGATGTAAAATATTATCATGCAGACTAAAAAAGAAACTCAAGTTCCAAAAACTGGTCAACCACCTGTGACTTCACTATGGAGCATGCCAAACCTTTCTAATGCTCCATGGTTGGTAACACCGTTGGAAGTGGTGAAGCAAAAACTACAAACTCAAAAAACGTACCAGCAACCTGTATGGAGCGTATCGAGTATATTTACTTCCGCCTGGTATTCACCATTTGAAGTAGTAAAACAATCACTGAAAACTACGAAGCAACCATCTGTGTGGAGCATACCTTCATGGTACTCACCATTTGAAATAGTAAAACAAACACTACAAACTCAAAAAACGAAGCAGCAACCTGTAACTCCATCAGTGTGGAATTTACCCACTATATATCCTTTTCCTGGGATAATGCCATTGGATTTACTAAAGCAACAGGTCCAAACCTCAAAAACCAAGCCCTCTCATAAACCTGAGACCTCAGGAGTAGGAGGTTTACCTAGTTATGCTTGGTCAGCAATGCCGTCAATGGAAACAATTCAACAACAATTGTGGAATGGAGCTAATTTTGTAACTGTTGCATTAGCTACAAGTTTTAGTATCGTAGCGGTTCAAAGTCCAGTAAAAACGGTGTTAGTTAATTTATCCAAGAGCGGTAATATGGTCCCTACTTATCAAGGTGGGATTTGGGGATTTATGAGAGCAATGTATGCTGGAACTTCAGCTTCTATTTCAGGATCAGTAATTCGAACTGGGTATGTTACCGGAGCTAAAGGCGGCAGCAAGCCTCTAGAAGAAGGGATTCATGAGGCGAATAAAGAAGAAGGTAAAAAATACTCTGCAACGAATTATACCTATGTTATGGCTATGGCTTTAGGCGATATCCTGGTGACCCAAATACCTGAATCATTATCCACATTGAAAAAAGTTCCGGGTCTTCTTCCTCCTGACTTTGTATGGAAAACGCCTAATAACGCTTGGAAATTGATGATGGGTGGTTTTATACCCAGATATGGTTCTGGAATGGTTAATTTTGCTGCTTTATGTATTCTTGAAGAGAGAATAGCAAAGGGCTTGCCAATTCAAGATAAAAATGTAGCTCATTTCACTTCTGGAATGTTCAGTGGTATGGCTGCTGCCTTTTTCTCATATCCATTTACATCTTTTAAAGATTATGCCCTAGTGCAATCTACGGTTAAAGATGGACGTCTGCACAATGTAAGCACAATTAAATTAACTCAAGAGTTATTTTATTGCTTCATCGAGAATCCAGGAGCTTCATTAAAATCATTTGGATCAATGGCTCTAAAACAAGTTCCCATTCGAATGGGCTTAACAGGGGTTATATTTGCTCTGGTTGCTGGTGTTGGTGAAACTATGGGGCAAGAACCTTTGGAAAAAGTTGTTCCCAAAAAATGCCAACCCTCACCAGGAAAATCCAAACACAGTATGTTTGCGCCTAAAGAAACAACAACTCCTCGTATTGAAGAAGTTGAAGAAACCAATGAAAAGGACAAAAGCACGAGTAGCAAGCTAGACTAAGTGTTTGAAAAAAATTGCATGGCAAACTAATTTTCATAAAATAGTTTGCTCTATGCAAAAATAGTGTATTATAGAGAACTGCAATGTTTAATTTTAAACCACGCATTGCAGTTTTTAACACTATTAAAAAGGATGATAAAATGATGTCACGTCTCGGGATGTTTTTTAAACCAGTTCTTGAAACCACGGCTTATTCAATTGGAGCAGCCGCAGTAGGTAGTGGTATTTATCGTGCCGGAACTTATATTCAAAATAAAACAAAAGGACAAGAGCAAGGACAAGAGCAAAGTGATTCCTTTAGAAAGGATATAACTCTTTCACTTGAACACGGTAATGAAGTGCATGCGCCAGGGATTAAGCTTGGATATTAAAATCCATCCCTCGTTGTCATTTATCATCATGAATGACGCATAAAGATCGGTGTTGTAAAAATTAGATTTATCAACACCGAGCCGAATTGTCTTACAAAAAACCAACAAAATTATACCCACTCCAAACCAGGATGGGAACGTTCGAAATACTTCTGAACCATTTCCTCTGAAACTAAATCCAAACGCGCTGGATGCCATTGAGGTTTTTTATCCTTATCAATCAATAACGCTCTGACACCTTCATAAAAATCATAATCGTGCATAAAATGACTGACTACATCATAATCGATTTGCAAGCATTGCGCTAAAGAGAGCCCTTTTGCCTTTTGTAATTGAGCTAAAGTCACTTTAAGGCTCAAAGGAGATTTTTGAGCTAAAGTATTATCGACCGCTTCCGCCCATACTGTATTGGCACTTTGCAGGGACTCTCGAATCATTTCAACTGTTGGATGCGCAAAACAGACATCAATCAATGGCTTAATTTGACTGACCTCCTCTGTAGCAGGTACAAAAGAAAAGCGCTGCAAGCATTGATTGACACGCTCAAAAGCATCTATTGATAAATCTTCGTTCATTAATGCATCATATAAAGCAGGCATTTGTTCTGAGGACACCATTTTTTTAACCAATCCAGCTTTCACCGCATCATGTGGGCCTAGGCGATTGCCGGTCAAGCCCAGGTAAGTGCCCAAATATCCTGGACATCGGGTTAATAAATAGCTCGCACCAATATCAGGAAAAAAACCAATACCCGTCTCAGGCATAGCAAATACGAAACGCTCACTGGCTATGGGATGACTTCCGTGCATGGAAATCCCCACCCCTCCTCCCATAACAATACCATCAATTAGAGAAATGTAGGGTTTACCAAGATGATGAATAAAATGATTTAATCGGTATTCGTGCCAAAAAAACTGCATTTGCTCCGCATCATTTACTTGTCCGGTAAAATAGAGCGAGCGTATATCTCCCCCAGCACAAAATGCATTTCCCGAAACAGCACGCACGACTACCGCATGAATAGTATCATCTCCTTGCCAAAGGCTTAACTGCCTTTGTATGTTAAGAATCATATTTAAAGTCAGCGCATTCAGTGCACCAGGTCTATTTAATGTAATAACACCCAATGAACCTTCTTGATTAAAAAGTACTTCATCAGTCATGATTATCTTCCTTCGAACCCTGCAGCTCGTTTTTCCAAAAATGCCGCCACCCCTTCTTTCTTGTCTTCAGAAGCACATACTTTGGCAAAGTGAATTGCTTCTAGATGCAAGGCCTCGGTTAAAGACAAGTCATAACCATGATCAATAACCTCCATAACACTTGCAACCGCAAGAGGAGCCATGCTCAAAATTCCATGCAATAATGTTTTCCCACGATCCAACAAAGCTTCCGGCTCTACAACCTCACTCACCAACCCCCAATTTAATGCCGTTTCAGCATTAATAAATCGTCCGGTCAAACATAAATCTAAAGCACGTCCTTTACCGATTAAACGCCCCAATCGTTGTGTACCGCCATAGCCAGGAATTACCCCCAGTTTCACTTCGGGCTGACCAAATTGAGCTTTAGTTGAAGCGATCCTTAACGTTGCAGAAATAGCTAATTCACAACCGCCACCGAAGGCAAATCCGTTCACTGCTGCTAATGAAGGTTTACCTAAAGTTTCCAAAAGACGGAAAACCTCTTGTCCACGACAAGCAAATTCATATCCTGTTTGTGCAGTACATTCAGCCAATCGGCTAATATCTGCGCCAGCACAAAAGGCTTTACCATGACCAGTAATTATTAACGCCTTAACTTTTGGGTTGGTTTTCGCAGAATGGAATGATTCCTCTAAAGCATCTAATACTTCCGAGCTTAAAGCATTTAACTTTTCGGGTCTGTTCAAAGTTAAAGTCAAAATTCCCTGGCTATCTAAATCTTGTTCAATTAAATTCATTTCATTCACTCCTTTTCTGTAAGAACATACTAGTATCATAGCCTGTGTGCAACGTAGCAGAACCCGCTTTAGGAGTTCATTCTGCGCTAAAAACTCAGGATCAGCTCTGAAAAAACCTCATCATTTTTTTACCCTACGTACTGCGCGCTTTAAGCGCGGTACGTAGGGAGGTTTATTAAAATTAATTAGTAACAATAAACTACTTTTTAAGTTGGTGTCTATCTCAAGGTTCCATGCCACACCCAATCTATAATATCAATCAGCACAAAAAGTGCTCCTCATCCAAAGTTGTCTTCGCTATAATTTCGCGCATGATTTCATTAGTTCCTTCAAGAATTTGATGCACTCTCAAGTCCCTGAATATACGCTCAATTTGATAATCACGTAAATAACCATATCCCCCATGAATTTGCATTGCCTTGTCACAAATGCGGAAAGCAACATCCGTAGCCAGACGTTTCGCCATGGCACAATATAGAGGGACTTGAGAATCATTTTTATCCATAGCATTTGCTGCTCGATAAACCATTAAACGTGCTGCTTCGTAATCTGTCAGCATATCCGCAAAATAAAAACGTAATGCTTGCATCTCGGTGAGTGGTTTGCCAAATTGTTTACGCTCATGCATATAGTTCTGAGTTAATCGTAAGCAAGCAAGGGCTCCACCTAATGAACATGAGGCAATATTTATCCGCCCCCCATTTAAAGCATTCAATGCAATTTTAAATCCCATGCCTTCATCACCAACACGATTAGCAATCGGTACGCGACAATTTTCAAAATACACCATACAGGTAGGTTGACTATGCCATCCCAATTTTTTTTCTAATTTCCCAAAACTTAATCCTGGTGTATCTTTTTCTATCAATAGGCAACTTATTCCATGATGCGATTCATCGCCAGTACGAACCATACATAAATAAACATCACTTACTGAACCACCTGAAATAAAGGCTTTGGAACCATTAAGAATATAATAGTCTCCATCTTTTACAGCTCTGGTTTTTAAAGAAGCTGCGTCTGAACCTGCCTCAGGTTCAGTCAAACAATAACTACCAAATACTTCCATGGAGGTTAATCTAGGTCCCCACTTCATTCGTAACTCAGAATCAGCATATCGGTCCACTAAAGAAGTAACCATATTATGAATGGAAAGATAAGCACTGGTACTGATGCAACCTGTTGCTAATTGTTCAAACAATAATGCGGAGTCTAACCTTGTTAATTGGGCTCCACCAATATCCTCACGCGCCATCATCCCAGCCATTCCTAATGAGGCGGCTTCGCGTAAAACCTCTATGGGAAAATAATGATGCTCATCCCAATTATCGGCCATAGGAGCCAATTTCTCGCGCGCAAAATCAGCTGCCATCTCACGAAAGGCCAAATGTTCTGCTGTGAATTCAAAATCCATAAACTGTCCTTAGAAAATTTATTTAAATGTATTATTATTGCGAATTTTTATCATCCATGAAAGAGATATGCTTCGAAAATTACCGAGAACATTTTATGAACGCGATACAATCAGTGTTGCCAAAGAACTTTTAGGAAAATACCTTATCCATAACCAATTCGGACTTGAATATATAGGAAAGATTGTCGAGGTAGAAGCGTATCTGGGACAACATGATCTCGCCTCCCATTCCTCTAAAGGTCTTACCCAAAGAACGAAAGTCATGTTTGGGCCAGCTGGATATGCCTATATCTATTTAATTTATGGAATGTATTATTGTACCAATGTCGTTACTGAAACTGAAGGCACAGGTTCTGCAATATTGTTACGTGCTGTTGAACCCATCAAAAACATTCAAGGACGAACACAAGGCCCTGGATTGCTTTCCAAAGCAATGCATATAGACAAGCAATTGAACCAATATGATTTAACCGGTAATATTTTTTACATTGCGGAAGCAGAAAACCAAGATCCGTTTACCATTGTGGAAAAACCAAGAATTGGGGTTCATTATGCAAAAGATTGGGCAGAAAAATTACTGCGCTTTTATATAAAAGATAATCCTTTTATTTCCAAACCATAATCCTTAAAGCAGTGGGCCTCATAGTGAGAATAACTAAGTATCTACTGCTTTTTTAAGGATAATGATATGATTGCAAATTTCCTGCTCGTGAAAAGAATAAGAATAATCCTAGAAAAAGCAGTTGAAACCGTAACGAGCCAATTAAGGTGCTGAAAATGATGGATTTTTTTGAATTTTTTTCGTGAAAGCAGTGGTCACCACTACGGTGAGCGAAAAAAATTCAAAAAAATCCGGCAGATTGAGTACCTTTAGCTTGCAGCAGGTTTCAACTGCTTTTTCTAGGATGATCACATGGAAACTCTTGCAGCACCTGTAATTCATAATGACTCACTTACTGTACTCAAAGAATACTTTGGTTTTGACTCGTTTAGAACACCTCAGGAAGACATCATACATGATGTCATTGCTGGACGTGACGTTCTTGTTTTAATGCCAACAGGCGGTGGAAAGTCCCTATGCTATCAAATACCTGCTATAGTAAGACCAGGAACAGGTATCGTTGTTTCTCCATTGATTGCATTAATGGAAGACCAAGTGGCTGCACTTAGATTACAGGGAATTCGTGCGGCATATTATAACTCCTCTTTAACCAGTGAAGAAGCAAAAAACGTATTAATGCAATTACATCATGATGAATTGGATTTACTGTATATCGCTCCCGAACGTTTGATTAACCCATCATTTCTGGAGCGCTTAAAAGAATGCCGCATAGCACTTTTTGCCATTGATGAAGCCCATTGCATCTCTCAATGGGGACACGATTTTCGTCCCGAATATTCTGCTTTAGGTATTTTAAAAAACCATTTTCCTAATATTCCAATTATTGCTTTAACTGCAACTGCTGATAAACAAACACGCCAGGATATTGTTGATAAATTAAACTATTCACCTAAAAAATATATTGCTTCATTCAATAGACCTAATATCTATTATAAAGTAGTCCCCAAAACCAATGCAGTGAAACAATTGAATCAGTTTTTGCAAACAGTAGAACAACAATCCGGGATTATTTATTGTAGTACCCGTACTGGCGTGGAAAATCTTGCCAAAAAACTGCAAGAAATCGGTTTCAAAGCTCGTGCCTATCATGCTGGGCTTTCCCATAAAGAACGTCGAGAAGTCCAAACTTTATTCAGGTATGATCGTATTGACATTGTTGTTGCCACGATTGCTTTTGGGATGGGAATTGATAAACCCAATGTTCGTTTCGTTATTCATCATGATTTACCTAAAAATATTGAAGGCTACTACCAGGAAACAGGACGTGCTGGACGTGATGGATTGCCAGCCCAAGCACTTTTACTCTATGATGCAGCGGATAGTGCGAGACTACGCTCCTGGATTATTAATAATCCGCTCGATGAACAAAGACGGGTTGAAACCAATAAGCTCAATCACATGCTTGCTTTCGCTGAAGCAGCCTATTGCCGTCGCCAGATTTTATTACGCTATTTTGATGAACCTTGTGATACGGAATGCCAATATTGCGATGTGTGCGAAAATCCTCCAAAAACAGCTGATGCAACAGAAGATGCGCAAAAATTCTTATCCTGTATTTATCGATTACGGCAAAATTATGGTCTAACACATACCATAGACGTATTGCGTGGTAGTTCTTCAGATAAAATAAAGCAATACGGTCATGAGCAACTAAGTACCTTTGGCATTGGTAAAGGCAAATCTGCCCACTACTGGAAGCACCTGGCCTGGCAACTCATTCATAAAGAGTATTGTGTGCAGGACATGAATCACTTTAATGTTCTTAAATTAACCCCCAAAGCCATTCCTTTGCTTAAAGGCGAAGAAAAAATCTCGCTTACTTTACCTAGTGATGATCTTAAACGGGGTAAAAAGAAAACCAAAGAGCGACCCTCTGTTGAAACAACAAACACCCCATTATTCGAATTGCTTCGTGCATTAAGACGCCAGCTGGCTGATGAAGAAAACAAACCACCTTTTATGATTTTCAGTGATGCAACCTTACACGCAATGGCTGAAGTAAAACCTCAAAATTTGGAACAATTACTTACAATACCCGGCGTAGGTCAACATAAATTGGCTCATTATGGACATCAGTTCCTTAACGTACTGAGCGAATACAGTGAATAAGATAAATTGGCAGCAAACCAGATGCAATAATTATCCCTCACTATCATGCGCTATACTATAAACACAAAGGATTGTGCCTGAGGTTTTAAATGACCTTACCCCATAAAGAGGAAATCGTATTTCTTTTTGAAGGTTCGCTTCGCGCCATACCATTTAACACCATTTTAGCCATATTATTAACTTTAGAACTTCTGTATATGCACGTTCCTTGGCAACACGTTATATGGATAGCACCTGTTATCCTGTTCAGCGCATGTAGATGGTTTTTTTGTCGTTACTTTCTCAAAAAAGGACTAGGACAGTACAAAAGTTCTCTCTCTTTAATTTATTTTATTCTTCTTACGTTTATTACTGGAACTGCATGGGGAATCTTTTATTGTCTTATCTTTCCTTACATATCAGTTATACAAGAATTTATTATCATTTTAGTGTTAGGTGGGTTAAGTGTTGGTGCTATAGCATCATTGTCTATTTATCTTCCTGCTTATTATGCTTATATCATTCCTATCTTTATCCAAGTAACCGCCTACAACTATTGGATAGATAAAGGAGAGCGAATTGTTCTTGCAAGTATGTTTTTATTTTTTTTAATCATGATAATCATTTCTGCACGAATGAATCACTCTTCGTTAAAAAAAGTATTCCTGTTATTTAGAGAAAAAGAACGATTAATTGATGATTTACAAATGCTTTCTATAACAGATGCATTAACCGGTTTATACAATAGACGTTATTTTCAATCTATCTTACAGAAAGAATGGGATAAAGCGCAGCGCAATCATTATTCAATAATTTTAGTATCCATTGATATAGATAATTTTAAACTGATTAATGATAACTTGGGGCATACTTATGGCGATAATTTTTTGATTTATACTGCTAAATTATTAAAAAAAATATTTCGTCGCGCTAATGATACGATTTATCGTGTTGGAGGTGATGAATTTTTCGTCATTCTTATCAACCAAACCATTCAAGAATGTCTCACCGTGTGTCATTCATTCAATGAGCAATTCAATAATAAAAAATCTAAAAAAAAATCCATAATGAAACTCATCACATTGAGTATGGGTATAGTCTCTACTCAAGGTAATTATAAGTTCCAAATTGATAATTTAATTGCATTAGCAGATAAAGCACTTTATCAAGCCAAAAATGAAGGTAAAAACAGCATGGTCATAAAAGAATTAACTGTACCTGTTAAGGTAAGATCAATTCACCTTGGGCATTAAAACGATATCGATTTTGATCCCACCCCTGACCAAAAAGTCTTAGTACGGAGCTGTAATAACCATCAGCAGTCAGTTCTTCAGCATCAATGCGTTGTCTTTGCACAGCAAGTTCTGAAGGATTATTGGCTAATAATGGCAAGAGTGCCGCGGCAAAACCAATAGAGCCTTTCCCTTGTGTTTTACCAGTCAGGATATTAATTTTCTCTGGTGGAGTTCCTAATTGTTGTGTCAAGACAATAATAGGCAAAAAGTGTTTTATCAATTCTGTTGCTTGAGGCGCATCCTGAGCTAACATCCCTACCCAAAGATAAACACGAATCGCATTATAACTACCTAAATTAGGATACTTTAGATCAGGCTGCCAGCCACGATTCTTTTTCCAAATTACCCAATCCGGCGCAAATCCTTTGGGGGAAGTTTCTAACAACAAACGTCTGCTATTACGCTCAAGAATATTCCATTGGCTGTTGAGTTGAGCAAATCGAGCAAATAACTGAGGAGGTAAATAACTGGGATTAAGACGCCAATAGTTTTTAAAATTGAACCCAAATTTACCTGGAAGTACCATAAGTCCAAATCCTGGCATTTGAACTACCTCTTCCTTCAGAATACGTTGTAGAAGTTTTTTACCAAGAGAGCCATATCGTTTATTGTTCCATAAGCGTCCTGCTTCTAGTAAATCATAAGCAATCCATAAATCAGAATCAGCAGCAGAATTACTGTCTAAAACAATCCATTTTTTTTGGGCATTTTGTCCCCATTCCCATGCAGGTAAGTGCTTTCCCAAATCGCCTGCAGCAAGATTTTTTTCAGTCCAGCGTAGTAATTTATCAAACATAGGCTGATCATGAGCAACTAAAGCAAAGAATAATCCATAACTTTGCCCCTCAGAAGTAGTCTTTCGCTCCGGAAGTTGTGGATCAATGACTCGTCCATCCATGCTGATGTAGTACTGTTTAAATTTCTCCCAAATTGGCCATGGGGTACTTGCCATAGCATTACAAATACCCAATATCAATAAGATAATAATTAATAAGCATTTCTTATTTTTAAAAATCACGTTTTATCCTGCTGTGTGCCTTTTAAACGATGTTTAATGAGTCTTGACAAACCATTCCAAATCAAAAATGTAATTAGGACTGCAGCCAAAAGAGATAAGAGTGCAAGGCTAATTGGGTGTTCTTGCAATAAGTTCCAAAAGCGATCCCAAAATGGCAAATAACCCAAATAATACTTATTGCCTACCCGAAAACTATCAATTCCAGAGTCACGGATTACTGCTAGAGAACCAAAAATTTTGTCGACATTTTTATTATGAGTTAATGCCTTATTGAGTAGATCAAAACCTTGCTGACTTTCCGCTAGCAAAGCAATGATGCTGCGTTTTTCGTAATATGGGGATTGAATACCGAGAATAGCTGCTACAGAGCCCATTGCTGTGACAGTAGTTTTACTTTCAGCTGCACTGAAAGGAGTCACTCGATGTGTATCTGGCATTGCATTTCTGTTCAAAGGCTTTTTAACCCAATCTTGGGTTTTATTAATCAGCAAATTAAGATCATCATTATCACGAAGATCTTTAGGTAACGTGCCAATAATCAAAAGATCAGCATTTTTATTTTTAACTTGCGACCAGTTATCTGTCAAAGTCATCGCTAAAATAGGATACCCAGTTGCTGCACCAATGTTACCCACAACATTAAGTAAAGAAGTCACTGCTTCAGGTTTTGATTGTGGATCAATATAAACTATCGTTTGTGACAAATCAGCCAAAATACTAAAAGGAAAACCGGAGCTCATGAATGCATTTAAATTGGGCATTGCAATATAATGATAATAATTGGAGAGATTTAAAGTTGAAGCATCATCTATGACTCCTAAATTATTAATTACCTGATAAGTAATGCATTGCTCATTGAGCATTCCTCCTGCAATTTGTGTTCCATATGCAAAATCAAAGGTAAATTGGTTATTCGCCCCTAATTTTGCTGGAATATAGAGTTCTTTACTTGTGACTGCCATATTTCCTGCAAGGGCCTTCTCTCCCTCGTGCTCTAACACATAACTTTTTACAAAAGAATTATTTAGGCTAATATGCAGCTGCGACATACTTGCTGCCGGTGGTAATGAATAACGATATTTTAAACGTAAATCAATACCTCTGCTTTGGTGTAAAAATAAATCAGGCGGTAAATTAAATCTAAGTGAGATGGGATAAGGAGTAAATCCCTTTGTTTGTAGTTGCTCGTCAAATTCTTTTAATTTTGCAAAAGCTACTGGTTTATCAGTAGGCATCCAGTTTGGTGCGTCATAAGGCTTTCGAGGTTCTAACATTTTTACGTTATTGATAATAACGCTTGATCCGCGAAAAAGGACATTACCTTGTGCTATACCCCGAACAGCAGTTACTAAATCCTTGTCATCACGCCCCAAAATCAAGAGTAATTTAATATAAGGATTATTTGGATGACTTATCATTTCGACTGTGGGGGCTGTCACAGTTTTATAGTTTTTCAAGAAATCAGGTTTTTGTGCATTCGTCGCAAATATTATGGCATTGCTTGTAGGGATCTGGTTAAACGAAACAGGGAAAGTCGCTCCACGCCATAAAGCCTTACTTCCAAACCATGACGCCAGAATTGCTGCGGCACGTTGTTGCGCTAAATTAGGTTGTCCAGAAAATATAATGGGTAGATTTAACTGATTGTGATCTAATGGATCAAAAAAAGGCTCTGGAAAATGTGAGAGATCATTTTTCAAAAGTAAGGTTTGAAAATTCAACTCAAGATAGCTGCTCTTGTCAATATCCATCCATATTGAACTATGTGCTGGATTTTCACAAATCGCTTTATAATGACCAATAAACTCAAGACGGAGACGATTAAAATCATTGATAAAACGAGGATCAATGGGTATATCTATGGAACTCAATTTACCTAATTGTTCAGCACTGATTGCGATCACATCGACCAATTCGTCATTTAGATAAATTTTAAGTTGTGAAAGCAAAGGAATCAGCGCAGGTGAAGGGGTAAATTGCAAATGTAATACTGCTTGAAATATCAATTCATCTTTACGCATGGTAAATTCGATATTTCTTCCTGTAGTGAAGTTACCTAAAGTAAAATTACCTTGCTGCTGATTTAAGTTATTAAAATATAGCTTAACTTTTCGTGTTGGAACATTGGCTGGAACAGATAATATAGGTTTTGCAGTCTGGCCAGGATTTGTTGTAACAGCAAACACCGCGTGAAAGTGACATCCAAGAACCAGTAATGTAATCCAAATTATTTTTCTTATCATTATCTCATCCATTAGTTTATAAATTTTATTCCAGCTTTGGCAATCCATACTTAGAGATTACTCTTTAATTTAGGCCGATGAGGAAAAAATGTGGCCATCCAAATAATCATATTAGTAAAGCCTATAAGTATGTTACGAATTACACGTGGTGTATATTCTATGATATCGTAATAACCACGCAAATCCAGCGCAAATACATCACGCATACTTTTCAGAGGCTTATCCTGACTAAATTCTTCTTGCCATAATGACCAAACATCTGCCCGTGCAAAAGTACACTGAATAAAATCGATATTTTGTCTCAAAGACAATTCGTGTAAATGAATGCCCGCATTGCGATAAAATGTATAGGCAATAGTTCCTGGGAAAGCAAATTCGTCTCGCCCGCGTTTGAGGAGAAGGAATATCTCTTCTCCTGTATGAAGCAAATCTTGCTCCTCCATTTGTATACCTACTCCTCTATCAGAATAATTCTTCAGGATACATTGATATACATGCCCATCAGAGCGCATGATTGCTGCTGGCATAATAAAAGATACACGCGGCGCCCTGCGTCTTTGTCTTGCCTCAATACTTACTCCCAGTGCACCTCCAAGAATAGCTATATTATATAAACACCAGGATGCAGTAATAAGAACAGCGATAATTGTTGCGACTGGCTCTACAGTCAAACGAAATCCTGCTGCGATTAAGCCAGCAATATTAACGCATAGTAACACTACATAAGGCCTGGCAGTCATCCAATCTACGTGCTCTTCTGCAATAAGATCCCCTTTAGGTGTGACATTAAACCTTCCCTTACGCGGGTTGATTAATGCCATAGTTGTAGGCACCGCAATATACCAGGCCATTACTGTTTCATAGATTTCATTCCATAAAAAATGGCGAAACCTGCCTTGAATCTGATTATTAGTCAAAACTGCATGAACAATATGAGGTATCGCATAAAGCAATATCATTACTCCAGAAGCATAGACTACATAAGCATTCAAAACTAAAAATGCTGCAGGGGTAATGAAAAAAATTAAGCGGGGAACTCCAGAAAGAAAATGCAGCATGGCATTAAAATAACAAAGACGTTGCCCCAAGGCTAACCCTTTACCGAACAAGGGATTATCCATACGTAAAATCTGTACCATACCGCGTGCCCAACGAATACGTTGGGCTACGTGGCTTGCAAGACTTTCCGTTGCCAAACCTGCTGCTAATGGAATACGAATATAAGCAGAATTGTAACCAAGACGTTGCAGCCTCAATGAAGTATGTGCGTCCTCAGTAACGCTTTCTACTGCCAGACCACCAATTTTTTCCAGGGCAGAGCGACGGATAATACCACTCGATCCACAAAAGTAAGTTGCGTTCCATGTATCATTCCCATCTTGCACCACACCATAAAACAAGGCACTTTCATTGGGTGTTTTTCGAAACGATTTCAAATTGCGTTCGAAAGGATCAGGTGAGAAAAAGTGATGTGGCGTTTGTAAAATCGCAAGATTGGGATCTTTTAAAAACCACCCCACAGTCAATTGCAAAAAGGGATGAGTAATGACGTAGTCACAATCAAAAATTACCACCAATTCACCATTTGAACGTTCTAAAGCATAATTAACATTGCCTGCTTTTGCATGTTCGTGGGTAGGGCGGGCAATATAATGTACCCCTACTTCCTCGGCAAATGCTTTAAACTCAGGACGGTTACCATCATCCAGAATATAGATATTTAGTTTTTCTTTAGGCCAATCCAAACCCAAAGCTGAGTATACCCCTGGTTTTAATATGTTCAGATTTTCATTATAAGTAGTAATCAAAATATCCACAGTTGGCCAGGTAGATTGATCAGCAGGTAGCGGCATTGGCTTACGATGTAGGGGCCAGATGCTTTGAAAATATCCTAATATCATAACCAGCCAAATGTATGTTTCAGCAAAGATAAGCAAGGTTCCAAATACAGCACTTACTGTATCATCCCATATTAAAGTATATGCATATCTCCACCATAAATACCGACATGAAACAATCACAGAAAGGACAATCAGCATAATAGTACTTACATGTCCTGGAGCTTTACGAATGCTCATAGCCATTGCCCACAGGAGTACTACAAAAATAAATTGTGCTATTGGTTGAAATGGCTGGGTAATACAAAGCACTAATAATAGGGCTGAAAAAATACTTAATATAATAAACAGAATACGACGTACCATACTTTTTGTTTGGTTAAAACGTCTTGCAGTTTGCTTTGCTACTTTATTGCCTTCGATCTTATCCGGAAGTCCTTCTATCCAATGATAATAATAATTAATTCCTCTTTGCAAAAGATTATTACTCGTTCTTCTCTTTTGTTCTGGATAAAACACAATAAGCCATAGACTTTGAATTAAATAACGAAATATATCTCCCGGACGAGGATGTTTTCGGGAAATATGTGGAAACCAAGTATGATGATTGCTTCGCACCCATTGCCAACGGGGTGATTCCAATCGTAAAAAAGTCCATGCAGTTATTTGCAATAAAATAACGCAAATTGCAGTAAAAAATGAAGCTTGATGATGAAGAAAATGTTGATAAATCTTTTCAACTTTTTTGTATGCATGACGTGACAAAAGCAAATGCAGGATCTTACTCATTTTGTATTTCCAAAATCATTGCTCATGCACCAATTAGCTAAGGCATTTATATCTTGAGCGATTAAACTATGCGCTTGATATTCTCCTATAGGTTTTTTAGCAGCGAGCGCCTCTGCAAGTGCCTCGTCACTATGAAGTATTACTGGTAAAAAATTTGCTAACAATCGTTGCCATAACTCATATAAATCTTTTTGCAATGACTTGGCTGCAGAATAATGGTTCATTAAAAAATAACACTGGTCTGGAATTTTTTGCTGATGCAAGCGAACGTGGCAGTTAATGTCAGGGGTTAACAATAAGAATGTGATATCTGCTCTATCTAATCCCTGTTGAGTCAATAAGGTAGTATCAGATGCCAGATCAAGTAAAATCCAACGATAATCATTTTTTGTGATTAAATTATCTATATTTTTTTTCCAGAAATCAGGATTTTTCTGGAATTCATTTTCCAAGTTAATACGCTCAGGCTGGGTGATTTTTCCAAAAGGCAAATAACTCAAATATTTGTTATAAGAGTGAATGCTTTCGCTCCAGTCACCATTGTCCTGATAAGAACGCGCCCAACCCCCTACCTGTTCAAATGGCATATTAAAATGCAAGCGCAATAAGTTATCCGCTGTAAAATCAATAACCAATACTGATTCATTCAATTGCGCTAAAGCCCAACCCAGGCCCGCAGCAATGGAGGTTACGCCTATTCCCGCACGGATTCCTTGTAACGCAATTACCGGCATGCTCTTGTCCTATTTATTTTTTTGAGCCAATTTCACTAAACTCTTTCAATATTTTCCATCGTTCGATTATTTCTTTGATAATTTCTTGTTTTGAAATATCTACATACATTAACTGAGTTAAAGAATATATCCTACTCAGTATGAGCAAATCATCCTGAAGCCCAAGAGATTTCAGTCCATGAGGATCTGATATCTGATTCTTCATAGTACACCCTGACAAACTGTGTATAAATCGGACTCACCCATTTAAACATAGCTTGCTTTGACAAAAAGATCAATTTTATCTATCTAGTTATGCTATTTTAAGGCTCTCCTCTATAAGGTCTGTTTACAATTCACTATCTTGAGCCAAAATACTGCGATTTTAGAGTATCGAAACAAAGCATACACAAAGTATGTGAGTATTAAAGTGCATACAAACTGCAGCCAGAAGAGTACAATTGTCAATAGAGCTTAAACATGGAAATTTTGAGTAGCCGGTGAAAGTGCTTCATGTCTTTTATCAACAAGTTCCTGTGCTTTAACAACAATTGGATTTTCTTGTAAGTTTTCATCTGGATGAGCTAACCGACAGAACTCTTTATATCGATCTAACTCTTGTTCCCGCATATAGAGTTCAAATTCCTTGTAAAATGCTTTTCCATTCTCTGGCCCAAGAATCTCAATAAATTGTTCATACAAACCTGTTTTGGGATTACTGTAAAAACAAATATCCATGAATTTTTTCTGGTAAATGGAAGAAAACTGGTAAGGCTCACCCACAATCTCAGGTATTTGATTAAACAGGATATTTACCCCTTTTGCCTGAGGCTCATTTTTTGCTTGATATAAAAGCTGAATCACTTCCTGGCGTTTTTCCTTCGGTACAATAATTGATCGGACCGCTGCAAACTTCTTGTTTTCATCATTTAAAAATGGAGCTCCGCCTACCCGCGCACCTCGTTCAGCAAGGGAGAGCTTCATACTTCCATCGGGCAAATCTTTTAAAGTGGCAAGAACACCATGTCCCCTAAAACCGGTTGCCTGAAAAACCATACCTTCACTATCCAAACGGTTTAATATATTCCCAACTGTTGCATCAGATTGGAGTTTATCTAACGCACCCAATAAATGTTCGAACTGCAAAGAATATTCTGGATGTTTCTCACGAATAAAAGCCTTTAAATATTCATTAAGAACCTGAACCCCTTCGTCGAATAAGCCTGAACCAAATTTAACATCCGCATCAGGAAATTTAAGAACTTCATTCAACTTTTCTCCACCAAAGATAAAGTACAGCCGTCGGCGAGCATAATATTCTTTATAATCAATTTGATAAGCATCAAAAAAAAGTTTGAGCGTTTCCTGAGGAAACGTATTCAATGGCGCGATTGTAATGACCGATTGAGCTTTATCGTTTTTGGCCAAAACATCCGCTCCTGCTGCTAAAAGTATAGGGATTGCTTCAGGATGTTGACACGCAACAGCTGCCAGTAAAGGTGTATTTCCCTCCTTATCTCTTGCTTCCATTAAATCAGTTTTTAACTTAGGATCTGAAGCAACTAAAGCCAGCACTTTCCCTATTTCATCTGTTTGCTTATGCTGAATTACTGTATGTAAGGGAGATTCCCCTTCATTATTTTTTTTCAAGAGCAATGCAGGGCTATGGGCATGAATATAGCTCATCGCATTTCCAAAATTTCCTTTGGCAAGCAATAAATGATAAGCAGTGTTTCCCTCATTATCTTGCTCTTCCAATGAACTCCCTTTTTGGTGGAAAAACTCAACAAGCTCATCAGAATTAACTTCAGCAGCAGCTAATAAAGGAGTTTTTCCTTTCTCATTCCTATCTTCTACTGAAAAATAACCCCTATCAATTACATGCTTCACAAGTAAAGGTTGTTGCGCTTTTATTGCAACAAACAATAAGCTATCCCCCTCACTATCCTTATCATGAATAAGAGAAAGATCCTCGATACTCAGGAAATAATCGATTAATTTTATATTACCTAAACTTGCAGCAAGTAGTATTGGCGTCATTTGGGATTCATTCGTTGCCGATAAGGAAGCGCCGTGTTTTACTAACCATTGTACCCCCTCTAAATCACCTCTTTTAACTGCATCAAATAAAGCCTGATCCTTTTCTGTGGAAGTACTTTTAGTTACAAGCAAATCAGCGATCTCAAGCTGTCTTGCTTCTAGAGCAAGTTGAAAAGCTGTTTTTCCCTGATTATTTTTCAGGTCTCCCGGAACACCGCGCCCCAATAAATAAGAAACGCAAGCCAAATGTCCATTTCGAGCAGCTAACGTCAACGCATTTTCACCCTTGTCATTAACTGCCATCAGATCAGCACCTGCTTTATCCAAAAACTCAAGTGTATCTAACTGTCCATTTCCTGCCGCAAAAATGGCTGCATTTTCTCCAATATTATTTTTTCGATACAGGTTACAACCTTTTTCAAACAAATATTCAATAATTTTTAAATTTCCTCTCGCAGCCGCAATCATTAACGGGGTATTGCCTTGATTATCTGTTACTTCTGCAGTGAACTCCGCAGGAAAAAATTGAAGTGCCTCCAATTGATTATTATATGCAGCAAAATGTACACCAGACCATCCATCTTTAGTTTTATGGCGAAGCAAACTTTCTTTATCCCTTGCTTTTTTTAAAAGAATTTCCAATGCTTTGACATCACCTAATGCACTAGCAAATAGTGCAACTTTCTCAATCCTTTCCCGACGGAAACTCATTGATGATAAGCCTTCCAATTTGCTATGCTGTCCCAAGAGAACCTGATTACATATGGGACTCAATTGAGACTGAGATTGTAATAGCGGCATTGTTTTAGATGATGAATATAAATAACAACATTCTAGAGGAGTGTATCCATTGTCATTGGAGACTTGAAAAACGGGCCTACCAAGTTCCTCTCCTTTTTTGATAAGTACCTCTAAAATCTCAGGTTGATCATATATCACAGCAAGATGTGCCAGCGTATTACCCTCTTCATCTGATGTTAAAAAATATTCCTCATCCAGGCTTGAAAGTAGCTTTTTAAATTGGGCCAAATTCCTTTGCTTTATCGCTGTTTTTAATGATTCTATTCTGCTCATTGAACATCTCATCTATCATTCTGTTAAAAGAAGTATAGTTGATATGTAGAAAGCGGAATGATTTAATA
This sequence comes from Legionella bozemanae, assembly GCF_001648595.1. Classification (GTDB taxonomy): domain Bacteria; phylum Pseudomonadota; class Gammaproteobacteria; order Legionellales; family Legionellaceae; genus Legionella; species Legionella bozemanae. The sequence goes on from NZ_LBAW01000001.1 coordinate 73,423, forward strand.
TAATCCATTATGTGAAAAATCGACGCTGGACAAAGACAATTCACCCATTCTGATAAAGACTTAACTCACGTAATATTGCAGTGGCGTAAGCCCCTGCAGGCAGGCTAAAAGATAACTCCGCCAGATTATCCTTAATAACACATGCAAATTGTTCTACATGCAAGATATTAGCGCGCCAATCTTCCTCTAAACCATAATGTTCCAAACCTGCCAACCATGGCTGCCAATCAAGATAAGTTTTATTAACTAATTGCAATGCTTCATCTTTGATTTTGTTTTTACTTTTTCCAGGTAAAGGGCTCGCAGGAGAAATATCTTTATCTTTAATCCTTTGAAGTAATTTATCATCAATATGATCAATAGCAAAAATACTGTTTGATCCTTTAAGCTGCATCACATCACCAGGCAGAGGCATATTCCAGCATTGCTCCATAACACGACGAGATAAAATCAGATTGTAAATCCATGAACGTGCCGCAGAACAGTAAATACCCCGTAAAAATCGGTCTCTGACCCTATATCCTTGAACCAGCATTTTTTCGGCTTTCAGTAAATTAGCGCCATTACGACCAAATCGTTGCTCTCCAAAATAATTAGGAACACCATGCTCTTTAATTTGTTCGATGCGCTCCAGCAAATCTTTTTTATGGGAGATTTCACGCAAACGTATAATAAATTGATTGCCAGTTAAAAATCCTGGCCTCAATTTTTTATGATGACGCGTCCATTCCAAAATACGCCAACCTGACGCCGTAAGTTGTGAAATTCCCGGAATCTGCTCACCAGGAGCATGAATACTCAGCCATTGAGTAGCTCGTGCTTGTCTATCTTTTAATCCGGAATAACCAATTGATTTTACTGGTTTATTCAGTAATTTTGCTAAAGATTTAACTACTTCTTCTGTCGTAACTCCAGTTTTTTCTATTCTCAAGACAATATGTTCTCCCTCTCCAGAAAATGGACTATCAAAAAATTCATTCACCTGAAAATCTTCTGGACTGCATTTAAAACGAGCTGTGGACTTTGGCAGTCCATTAACATATGGCCAATTTAAAGAATACATAATTACCTTACTGAAACTTATCCTAACCTTTTCAAAAATTTGATAAAAACTATATAAATCAAAATTTTTTAAGTGCATACTTAATGAACCTGTACAATCTACATTAATTGTTACTAAATGGATAGATTAACAATGAATGCATCATTTCCACCGATACGTAAAGCAGTATTTCCTGTTGCCGGCCTTGGGACGCGGTTCTTACCCGCTACAAAAGCAGCCCCCAAGGAAATGTTAACTGTAGTAAACAAACCTTTAATTCAATATGCAGTTGAAGAGGCCTATGCTGCCGGTATACGCCAAATGATCTTTGTGACTTGCCATAATAAACGTGCTATTGAAGATCATTTTGATCTTGCCTATCAACTCGAGAATGAACTGAGTCTTCATGATAAAAATGAGATTTTAGCTATAGTTCAATCAGTAACGCCTGATGATATGGAGTGTTTTTATGTTCGTCAGGCCAAGCCTCTCGGCCTAGGACATGCAGTTTTATGTGTGGAACAAATCGTTTGCAATGAAGCATTTGCTGTAATTCTTGCGGATGACTTAATGACGAGTACGACACCAGTTATCCAACAGTTGATGCAAATGTACGAGCTATACGGTCGGAGCATTGTTGCAGTAGAAAATATTCCTCAAGAACTCACAGAGTGTTATGGTATTATTCAAGGTGCACCCTGGGATAAAAACCTTTTGAGCATACATCATATGGTGGAAAAACCTAAACCGCATCTTGCTGCATCAAATATTGCCATTGTCGGGCGTTATATCCTAACCCCAAGTATTTTTAAGCAAATCAAGAAATTACCACATGAAAAACATAAAGAAATTCAATTAACTGATGCAATTAATGGGTTAGTAAAAGAAGAAACTGTTTTAGCACTTCCCTATGAAGGGAAACGCTATGATTGCGGAAGTGTTCTTGGCTTTCTTAAAGCGAATGTAGATTTGGGGAAGAAACATCCGACTGAAGGAGAAAATTTTACCAAGTGGCTTTTAGCTTAGATTATTTATTAATTGGGAATGTATATGGAACAACTTACAAAAATGAATTCATGGAAAAAACTCGAAAAATATGCAAAAACATACATTAACCAAAGTTCTGAAACAAAAAATTATTGTGTATCCAGCCACAATATTACTCTGGATTACAGTGAGCAACATATTAATGGCCAGATTCTAGATTCACTTCTTGAACTTGCTCATGAGTGCGCTTTGCTTGAACATATTAATGCCATGATGGCTGGAAAGCCTGTTAACAATACAGAAAATAGACCCGCCTTGCATACAGCACTTCGCGCCCCAGAAAATAAAGTCATAGTGGTTAATGAACATAATATCATCCCTGAGATAGTTCATGTTCGAAATACGATGAAACTAATTTCTACAAAAATCAGAAATGGAGAATGGCTAGGTTATTCTGGAAAACCCATTACTGATGTAGTGAATATAGGAATTGGCGGCTCTATGCTTGGCCCTTTTTTTTGTATTAATGCATTAACTGACTTAGTAACAGACAGATTAGGATTTCACTTTATTTCCGACATTGATCCAAATGCATTCTCACGTGCTACTACAAAACTAAACCCAGAAACTACATTATTTATTGTTTCCTCGAAGTCATTTACTACTCCAGAAACATTGTCTCATTATCAAAAAGCTTTATCTTGGCTAAATCAAGAGCAACATCATAATCAACATTTTATTGCCGTCACCGCAAATGTTGAAAAAGCTCAAGAAATGGGTTTTAAAACCATTCTTCCTATATGGGAATGGGTTGGAGGGCGTTATTCCTTCTGCTCAGCCATTAATTTGATTTCCTGTATCGCCATTGGTTTTGAACATTTTTCAGAAATCCTTGCTGGGGCATATCAAATGGATATGCATTTTTGCACGGAGCCTTTTGCAAAAAACTTACCCGTCCTTATGGCATTATTGGGTATATGGAACATTAATTTTTTAAACATTAATAACTTGCTGGTCATGACTTACTCCCAAGACTTACAGTATTTTGTTCCCTATCTTCAGCAACTTGATATGGAAAGTAATGGCAAATCAATAAACAAGCAAGGCCGTACAGTTGATTATGCGACAGGACCCATTATATGGGGTGGCCTAGGCAATCATGCACAACACAGCTACTACCAGCTTTTGTGTCAAGGAACACATAAAATAGCAGCTGATTTAATTAACGTTCAAACGTTTGATGATAAGGTAATTAATAAAATGTGTCGTGCCCACAAAGAGGTATTAACGAAAGGTGGAAATCACGGAGAAAATCCCCACAGTTATATTGCCGGCGAAATACCTATCAATATTCTCTCTTTAACTGAATGCTCACCAAAAACTCTTGGTTCACTAATTTCTTTATATGAACATAAAATTTTTGTCCAAGGTGTAATTTGGAATATAAATTCATTTGATCAACCCGGAGTCGAAAGCTCCAAGGAAATAGTTCGACAAAATAATTGGATTAGTGAATGTTCATAGGCAGATTCAGTTTATTATCCTGGAAAAAACAATTGAAACCGTAACGAGCAAATTAAAGGTGCTGAAGATGATGGATTTTTTTGAATTTTTTCGCGAAAGCAGTAGTCATTACTACGGTGAGCGAAAAAATTCAGAAAAATCTGGCAGATTGGGTGCTTTTAGCTTGCGCAGCAGGTTTCAACTGTTTTTTCTAGGATTATTGTTTAGCTTAATAGCTTTAAAAGTTTATGCCATTGATATCAATCCAAAACAGCTTTTATTGGATCAGGTCATTTGGGGTGAAACCTATTATAGAGATGATTTTGTAAAAAACTCTCTTGATCGTTTGCAATTAATCGCTCCTAATGATCCCGAGGTTCTTGAAGCTCGCATCAAACTTGCGATACGTCAAAAGAACCTTATTCTAGCAGAAGAACTACTTGAGGAATTAAAACAAAAAGCCCCTGATTCAGTTGAATACAAACAAGCTAAAATGAGTTTACTCCTTACACAGCCTGAAACAAACCTAAAATTGCAACAGGCAAGAATAATGGCGATGTCTGGACACCTCGATTTGGCTAAAGCTCAATATGATGCTCTTTTTCATGGGGTTTTTCCCACTCCAGAATTAAGTACTGAATATTGGCGTATCGTCTCAAGAATACCTTCTCAGCGTCAAAATGCATTTAAACATTTGCAAGAACTTTATAATTTTTTAAAAGCACATAACGTGTATTCGAATAACAACAACCAGGATAATTGGTCTTATGCTCTCAAAGAGAGACTGGCAGAATTATGGGTTTCCGGTGGTGACACTGCATTTCAAGCCGGTAATATTGATTGGGCACAAAAACAATATCAGCAAGCCCTAATTTTAGATAATAGGAATTATGATGCTTGGGTCGGGATAGGCGAAGTAGCATTTGCCCGCAAAAATTTCGTCAATGCAGAACAAGCATTTAAACACGCTTTGGTCATTAGCCCTGGAAAAGGTACTGCAGTTTTTGGGCTTATCGGCATCTACAAGCGTCAATCATTACAAAAGGCCTTAAATTACCTAAATAGCTTGCCTGAAGATCTAAAAAGCAAATTTAAAGATGCTCAACTTAGTTTGGAAAGCGCTTTATTACAAGAGCAAGCGGAACGTCTTGAAAAAGCCAACCAATGGAAACAAGCTATAGAAAAGTACAGGCAAGCACTAAAAATTGACCCAGATAATGTTTGGTTAACTTATCATTTCGCCTTAGTATTGAATCATGAAGGCCAGTTCAAAAAAGCACATGATTTATTTAAACAGTTGATAGCGAAACAAAGAAAAAATCCGATTCAAGTATATGCTTATGCCCTTTATTTATCGAGTATCGACCAATTACAACAAGCTCTGAATCATCTCCATACTCTGCCACAAAAACAATGGAATGAGGGCATGCGTCAATTGGCAGAACGCCTGACTACGACATTGATTTTACAACACGCCCAACAATTACGTGACAGTGGTGATAATCAAGGTGCCGTAGCTTATTTAATGAGTCAAACACAGACCACACCTATCAAACTCACTTTAGCAGATTGGGCTTTGCTCGATGGCGAATTTGCAAAAGCATTGAATTATTATCAAGATGTGAAAACTCATGAACCTCTCAATGCTGATGCGAATCTTGGGGTTATAGAATCACTTATCGCTTTGGGAAATAAGAAAGAAGCGTATCAATTGCTGGAACAGCAGCAAAATCTTAAATTAGCTTTTAATCTTAACATGCAAAGAAGGTTAGCAAATGCCTGGAATGCTGTAGGAAACTCTCAAAAAGCATTAACTATTTTCAACCATCTCAAACAAGAAAGTATTAATGTGGCACCTAGTCAGGATAGTGCGCTTATATTTCGCGATGCTGCTCGTTTGGAAACACAACTTCGCATGCCCAAATTAGCTCAGGAAGATTACAAAAAGGCAATGGTTCAAAGCAGTATTACTTCAATATGGCCTGCAAGCAACGATTACTATACCTGGTTAACTCGGAATCATATAGAAGATGATTGGCTTAAACGTAGTATTCGATCTGAGGCGGCTCTACTTTATCGGCAACAGGAAACACGGATTACTGTAGATGAAGATTATTGGCGGTTGCCAGGTTCAGCCGGTACCTCTGACCTGCGGGCTGAAGATACTATAGCGCAAGCAGATTGGGCATACTCGAATGGCCGTGCATTTTTTAGAGCTGACAAAATCAATTTAGGTGCAGGAAGTTTTTCTCCAATCGATGGAGTTTATTTTGATGATTTTGGTACTTGCGACATCAACGGATGTACTACGGGTATTAAACAGGCGACAAAAGGTATTGGCTGGGATGGAGGATGGCAAAATCCTCTCTGGGGATTTGATATTGGACAAACACCCATAGGATTTCCCGTGAAAAATTGGATTGGCGGCATCAATTACAGCGGTGAAATACGGCATGTGGGCTGGACAATTACCGCATCCCAACGACCTATGACTAACTCCCTGCTTTCTTTTTCAGGAACTGTTGATCCAAATACGGGAATCGTATGGGGAGGAGTAGTTGCTACCGGACTTACTTTGTCGCTGAGTTATGATCGCGGCGAAGCACATGGCTTCTGGGCTAATATCATTGGCAGTAAGCTAACCGGAAAAAACGTAGTATCTAATACACGTATTCTTTTATTAGATGGTTATTATTACAAAATTATTAATGAAGATAACCGTCGTCTTTCCATTGGAATCACAAACATGGTCTGGCACTATGAAAAGAATCTATTTGGATATAATCTTGGGCAAGGCGGGTACTTTAGCCCTAATTTTTATGTATCATTTTCACTCCCGATAAATTATCGCAGGCGTACTGCAAACTGGTCTTATGAATTAGGCGGTTCGGTAACCTATTCGCGTGACTCTACCCAAGATATGCTTGCTTATCCCTTACCAAACCTGATTCCAAATTTTGATCCTTCGCAAAACTTCATACAAAAAGGTGGACCTGGCACAGGCTATGGTTATTCTGTACTTGCATTGGTAGAGCGTCGACTTGGCTCACATTTTGTTATCGGTGGATGGATAGATATCCAGCAATCAACAGACTATACCCCAAGCCATGCCGCTCTTTTCCTGCGCTACTCATTGGAGGGCTGGCAAGGAGATATGAACATGCCTATTATCCCATTAATACCCTACTCCAACTTTAGATGAAATATCTTGAGTATATCCTGGCTTGCAGCCAGGAGGACTAATCGTCAGCGGAGCTTCAAGCAACCTGGATTTAAATTTACATCAAGACCATTTTTTAATAAAAAAATCATAGGAGTTGATGAGGATTCTTATCAGGTTATTAATCAACATGCACAATTAACTGAACTTGGCAGCGCATTCATGAAACCACTCGTGCTTGCATGTTTTAGATTAACTCGCTAGTTAAAATTTAGACTTACTTGTGCCGCAGATTAGCAAGTAGACTGATTGTTCGCAATCAGGATTGGCTGTGAGCAGCCAGACTTGTATCTTTAATCTGTAAGCAAATCATTCGGGAGGTAGGCCACAAACTATACCTCACCCCCCAGCATATAATTTAGAAATTATTGAGGATAAGGTACCCAGTTAGTGTCACCTTTTAATAAAATATAAAATTTATCTTGATATTTCATCACCGTAACACCTTCATTAGATGAAACAAAAGGAGTTTTTGGTAAATTTTTAGTTAGTGTTTCTAAATTTACATTTTCCTGATTGAATATCTTTCCATCTACTAAACGCGCAATTAATTCTGAAATAGCCAAATAACTGCTTGGATCATTTATTTGTATTTGAGTAGGTTTTGTTTTCAAACCAATAAATTTAATTCCAACAGGCACATGCGTAATGCTTGGACTAGGAATGTCACGTAACCCTGGCATTTGTAATTTATCACCAACAAGATTAGCCCCATGTTCTGGGATAAAAACTACAACTGCTTTACGACCCGAATTTTCCAATGCAGTAAAGAAATTCATCGTTTGATCAAAAAGTTTCTTTGCCCGCGTCCCGTAGGGTGCAGGCGAATTTTCACCAATAAATGTATTGCCATCATGAAGCGAAATTTCATTATAATAGGTAGCATTGCGTTTCTTGCTTGAGTCATTCTGTTGCTTAAGCCATTTATCCAATAATTGACCATCATCTGAAAGCAGTTTTCCATCAAATGAAACAAGATCAGGGCGTATACCCGCACGTGACATTAAAGGTACGTCCTCTAAACCGCCATACTCTTTTATCTCTTTGAGAAAATCACCAAACTCACCTTCGTGATCAAGCATCATTTCAGGAGAAAAACCAAGTTTGGCTAAGTTATCCAAAATATAACAATTTTCAGCCACAGGCTTATAAAGACCAGCATGAGGTGTTTCACCACAGCTTGCACGTAATAAGCGTATGGCAGCAGGTCCACTATATGAAGCAGCTGAATTGAACTGATTAAAGAGAATATCAAATTTACTCCATAGAGGATGATCTCTTAAATGCACTGCATCGATATCTGCCCATGCAAGAGAACACACCTGAATCAATATGATATCAAAAGGCAGTGCATCAGCAGAAAGAGAACTTGGAAAAACGGTATGTAATCCTTTTTGCTGCTCATAAAATTGATTCAAGTATCTATTGAGATTTTCATTAGTAGGCGGCAAATTACTGTTAAGTTCTGTTGTCTCGCTTGTGTTAGCCTCTGTTCCAGCTTGCACGTTATTCGTAGCAGTCTTGCTTTCTACTGGCAAAAGACTAATAGCTGGGCCGGTTAGAGTGAGAATATTTAACCAAATTAAAGCAATTACCGTAAATGTAGTAATGCGAATCCATTGAGAAAGAAACAAGTAAGCGACTAAGAGAATAAAAGCCATACCTAGGAGTTGCCAATTAATAAAACGATTTAATAGCTCAAGGAGATAATTCGAACTAAATGCAAAAAGGTTGGTACCTTGACTCATAATTGAACTTAAACCAGGTAGCCACGTATCGTGATAAAAGAGAGCGATACCTATTGGAATAGCTATCCAATTACGACAGCGATGAAGAAATGTTGATGGTAAAGGAAATAATAAAAAAGCCAAAAATACTAGATTAATAAAAGGATGAAAATTTAAATATCCACCCCATAAAAGAGCGAACTTCAACAGAAAATAATAGTTCCAACCATTAATATCACGCCATTTTACAGGGATTTTTTCTTGCGTCTGAACTGTTTCCATCATTACTATTCTTTGTCCATAATAAAATAATTGATAAATTGATATGCCCAACTGACTTATCAAAATCCGTTCGCACAAAGCAGGCATGGCAGATATATAGGATTAAATCCTTTTTAATTTTTTAGTGTAACAGGATATATAAGATATTCAATGTAAAATGGTTATTTTGCAGATACTTTCTTAGATCCATTCTTGACATAAACCCATGCATCTTGGTATTTTTGAGTAAAATTTAAAATATAAGACAATATGTTTAAAAATAAAACCATTTCAATTATCGGTGCAGGTCACTTGGGAAGTGCTGTAGCACGCGGCCTCATTAAAAGTGGACATCCTGCAAATTCCATAATATTTAGCAATCGAGATCCCAGTAAATCAGAGCGTTTGGTTAAAGAACTAGGGGTGCTGTCAGCAAAAAACAACACTGACGCAGTCGTAAACGCTGATATCCTCATTCTTGCTGTAAAACCTCAGTTTATGCAGAATGTATGTCAAGAAATTAGTTCAACCATACAACAAAGACAACCTGTTTTTATTTCTTTAGTGGGTGTAATAAATATTGATAACATAACTCGTTGGCTCGACAAGAAAGATTTAGGCGTTATTCGTGTTATGACCAACACCCCCACTGAATTTTGCAAAGGAACATCTGCTTTATTTGCTAATTCCTCTGCAGGCTCGGAACAAAAATTATTAGTTGAGAGCCTTTTTAATGAAGTAGGTTACACATTTTGGGTTGAAAAGGAATCCATGCTTGATACGCTTACTGCCCCTATCGGATGTGCACCAGCGTATGTCTTTCTCTTTCTTGAGGCATTGCAAAAAGCAGCAGTCAGTAGAGGCATTCCAGAAGAGCTCTCCGAAAAAATTGCCTTAGAATCTGTTTTTGGTGCTGCAGAATTAGCTAAAAAATCAGGACGTTCTTTTGCCCAATTAAGGGCGGGTGTTAGCACCCCTCACGGAGTGACAGCCCATTCTTTGGAAAAACTATCTTTTCCTGATTTTTTTGATCTTTTTAAGCAAGTCTATGCAGCGGCTGAAGAACGTATTGAGCAAATAACGCAATCATTAAATACTGACACTTAGCATTATGTGGCGCGTAGCCTGAGGGTAGCGCTACGCTGCACCCAGGCTACGTTCTATGATGGGTAATCAAGCTCAGAACGCTTTAGCTAAGATTGGATACTGGCCTAACCCAAGGATGTAACTTAACTAAAGTTGCTGGTAACTTAGTTATATTACGCTGTGCCTCAGCCCTACTTTCAAACTCTCCAACAGTCAGTATATACCATACACCTTTTGCATTAGTGAAATGTCTTATTTTGGCATTTTGAGTGAGTAATTTATTGTTCTGTTGAAAACGCTCTATATCATTTTTATTATGGCTGGCAGCAACCTGTATGGTATAAAGAGGCTTACTTGCATTTGAGGATGAATGATCTTTTTCATTTTGTTTTGCTGTTGGAATCTCGACTGTTTTTGATTCCCGTGTCAGATCAGCTTCTGGACTTTCCCGTTTAAACTCAGACTCAGGAATTCTAGGCTCTTGCTCCGTTAAATTTTTCATTTGTAATTTGGGAATCACAACAACCTTATCAATAATTGCAACAGTATCACTAGACATCTCATCATTGAGGTCATCCAAAATTTGTTTTTTTGGCAAAGCAGCATAGACCAATTGTCGCGTTGAAGAATCTTCCCAAGAAGGGATTTGACTCACTAATACTTCAGGCTGCACTTGCTGCTTCGCTATTACAGCTTCTGTGCTTTTATCTTGTATTGAAGAAGTTGTCTCTAAATGATAAAAAGATGAAAGATCATAATTTCTGGCAAAATAAAAACCAATAAGTCCGGTGATCACAGCCACGCTGGCGGCAATACCTATTTTTTTTATCAGTTTTCGTGGCTCTTTTTTCTTTTGGGTAGCACACTTAAATATAAATGATTCCAAATTATTATTAATTTTTGCTACGTTTCCTTTGGTAAGTTGATAAAACTGCTTAAACTGTGCATCAGTTAAAGGTTTACTGATCAAATGTGCGGCCATGGCACGTTGCAACACATAAGTCCTTGTTTCGTGTTCATTTAGTGCCCCCAATTCTATGCTATGGACTAAATTATCAAAAAACGAAGCGACTAAATTATTAAGCGTTGCCACAATTGAGTAATCCGATATAAGGCAAAGATGGAAGAAGCTAAAATTTTCTTGATTTTTTATTGCCAACATTGCTTCTTTAATTAGAGACTCAGGTAAATGTTGTGCATCATCAATCAATAGCAAGACATGTGCCTTACGTTCATTAATTTGTGCAACTAAAGAGCTAATATCTGTATTTTCATCATGATTAAGATGTAGTTGGCTTGCAATTTCTTGGATAATGTTTTCTCTATTGCAAGGAGGCTTTACTGTCATAGAAACAGATTTGATTTGTTGATCTAAATTACTTTGCAACAAAGTACCAAAAGAAGTTTTACCCCCTTCTTTCTCTGATAAAATCGTAATAAGCACATTGTTAAAAAGAATTAAATGATTAATGAAATCAATCTTAGCGAGCCAAGATCCAGGTTTAAACAATACTCTTGGTTGAATTACAGCCGCTACCTCAGACTGAATTACTCCCTCTTTCATTTTGGTTCTCCTCTACAGCCGCATCAAGTGCATTATATAAACAATCCTCTGTTACGCCGGCTTCAAGATAACAATCACCGAGCTTTTTAATCAGCACAAAGCGTAAACAGTTATTTTTAATTTTTTTATCCGATTGCATTAATTCTTTGAGTTTTTTCAAATTAATAGTTCCTGGAATTTTATGTGGCAAACCTGCATAGTGCAGAATTTGTTCTATTTGGTCCACCAATTGCTTATTAACTAAATTCATTTTATGCGACAAAACCGCAGCACAGTATAAGCCAATCGCTACTGCTTCACCATGTAACCATTGTTGATACTGAGTGTAAGTTTCCAATGCATGAGCAAAAGTATGACCGAGATTCAGTAAGGCTCGCTGTCCAGCTTCCTTTTCATCGGTTTCAACAAATTGGGCTTTGATACGACAACACTCAGCAATTAATTGCGGTAATTGCGAACTTTTGGCGGTTAATCCCTGCTGGATAGCATCACTTAACAATTTGAAAAACTCACCTCCGGCAAGTAACGCATATTTTATCATTTCCGCCAACCCGGCACGAAACTCTCTTTCTGGAAGTGTGTTTAATGTATTCAAATCAATAATCACTGCTTGAGGTTGATAAAAACTGCCAATCATATTTTTACCCAACGCATGATTAATTCCCGTTTTTCCACCTATAGATGCATCGATTTGTGCTAATAAAGTTGTGGGAATTTGAACCAGTTTTACCCCGCGTTGATAGGTTGATGCTGCAAATCCAGTCATATCGCCAATCACACCACCACCTAAAGCTATAAGTGTTGTATCTCTATGATGTTTGTTTTGGATTAATGCATCATAAATAGCAAATAAGCTTTGTTGATTTTTATAGTGCTCACCATCTTCTAAAATCAAAACATCACATTGAATTTCAGAGAAAGCAGCTTGCACATACTTTAAATAAAAAGGAGCTACAGTCTGGTTGGTAACAATTAGAATCTGCGAAGAGGTTACAATCGTTTGCAAAAAATCCAAGCTTTGCAAACCATTGCGACAAATAATAATGGGATAGTGATGTTCAGTTAAAGAGACATCAACTTGTTCATAAACCTCAAAGTTCGCCATAAATATATTTTATTATATTATTTGCAACCGCTTTGACTGTTAATTTATCGGTTTCAAAACTAACATCAGCTAACTCATTGTAGAATGGCTCGCGCTCATCCCTCAATAACTCCAATCTTCCTTCAAGATCGTTTGTCTGCAGTAAAGGACGCTTGGTATCCCGCTTCGTTCTTTCGAATTGTTGTTGTAATGAGGTTTTAAGATAAATTACAGTTCCACGCCCTGCCAATGCATTTCTGTTTTCGGGAGTGATTACGACACCACCACCTGTTGCCAAAACAATATTGGTTTTTTGAGTTAATTCTTCAATAACTTTTTGTTCACGGCGCCTGAAACCTTCTTCACCCTCAATATCAAAAATCCAAGATATATCGGCACCAGCGCGCTCTTCAATCACTTCATCCGAATCAAAAAATTCTAACTTGAGCTCCTTTGCCAAAGCACGACCTATAGTGCTTTTACCTGCACCCATGGGTCCGATGAGAAAAATATTTCGTACTTTAACTATGCTCATTTTTTATTACATACCTCTTTAACTGAAATGTCATTAATTAAAGATCGAGTCCAAAATAACTTCCCATTTTAGCATTAAACTAAAGTATGGTAATTTGCCAAAATGGGATACTTGGGACCCAATCCTAACAGTATTTTTCGCAGTTAGAAATTCCCGCCCATTATTCTACAACAAATGAGCATATTTTATAACTATTTACTCTTAATCATTTATATTATATCACTTTCATTAAAAAATAAGCGTGTAGAATCATGCTATAGTACTAAAAATTTGTAGTTCCTGATGCAGCAAAACGTCCGAGTTAAGCTGTGATTCTTCGCTCAGGACAACCGCCTCTAATTTTTGAACATAAAACCACTCTTTCTACCTACTTGCCCAGTTTACCCAGTATCCAGTTGATCATACATGAAGACCAGTGCATTCTGTACTTAGAGTGCAAAATATAGGCATGTTGATTCAGCTTGATCATCCTACCCTAGGAATTCTACTCTTAAACTCAATGTTTCAGTTCATTGCAATTTTTTGACCTATTTTTCATCAAAGCGAATTGGTTTTCTACCTTCAATTGTCGTAATCGATAATGAGTTTGTGATTATTTTTGGCGTTATAAAAATAAGTAACTCATCGTTTTTAAGGGCAATTTGTGTATTCTTAAATAAATTCCCCACTACCGGCAACTGCCCCAAAAAAGGTACTCTGGTAATCGTTTTGCTCTTATCCTGCTGATAAATACCACCAAGTACTATAGTTTGTCCATTGCTAACAAGCACATTCGTCTGAATTTCTTTAGTTGCAATGGCGGGTACTCCATTAAATGTGAGGTTAGGTAATGCCGTATCCTGATTAATTTTCAGCTCCATCAGGATCTTACTATCAGGAGTAATTTGCGGCGTTACTTTTAAACTTAATACCGCTTTTTTGAAAGCTACAGCGGTCGCGCCACTTGAGGTGGCTTCCTGATAGGGAATCTCTTGTCCCGAATCAATTACAGCAGGCTGTTGATTTGCTGTTATAAGTCTCGGACTGGATATCAATTCGGCAAGGCCCTCGCTTTCTAAAGCAGACAGTTCAAGATCAAGTAAAATATTATCGCCAAGCTGCGCTAATGCGATACCGATAGAAGCAGGTGTCGCGCCCATCACCGGAGCAGCAACTAAATCCAGGTTTAATCTGTCTGTAAATGGTACGACATTTGCCGGAGCAACTCCTTGTGTCAACTGATTGGCACCAGCCAAGGTACCACTTAAATGAGTTGGCTTGGAAACACCCCAGCGAATACCAAGATCTTGAGCAAAATCCTTGGTCACCTCGACGATACGCGCCTCTATAAGCACTTGTTTGACGGGTACATCCAACTGTTTGATCAACTCCCTGACTTCATTTATCCGAGTTCCACTGTCTTGAATCCAGATGGTATTTGTTCGCGTATCAACACTTACTCGGCCTTTCTCCGATAGAAGAGAATTTTGTTTGTCTTTAATCAAAATCGCAAGATCTGTGGCTTTGGCATAATTGATCTGGATGAGCTCTGAACGTACTGGCTCAAGCTTTTGAATAGCGCGTTGTGTCTTCAGCTCCTCTGCCTCCATTTTATCAAAAGAAGCTTTATAGTCGATCAACATCACATTCCCTATCTGACGCTTCACTAAACCTTGTGTCGTCAAAATAATATCCAAAGCTTGATCCCAAGGAATATTATTTAACCTAAGGGTAATATTACCCTTAACTTTATCACTCACTACAATATTGATTCCAGTAAAATCAGCCAGCAACTGCAATACAGCTCGTATACTGATGTTTTGGAAATTTAAAGAAATTCTTCTTCCAGAAAAAACCTTCTTTTTCAATTTGGCCTGTTGCGCCTCTTCTGGAGTCAAAGGAAATACATCAACCATAAATTGCTTATTAACCTGATACACGTATTGGCCAAAAGCGCCTGTACCTGCTAATCTCATATGTGCATTTTTACCTTTTTGTTGAAAAGTAACGATTTGTACAGGGCTACGGAAATCTGAAACATCAAAACGTTTCCTTAAGTTCTGAGGAGCTTTCGTATTTAAAAATTTAACTAAAATTTCTTTATCATGCTCTTCGACCTCAATGGGGGCAGTGGTACTGGAAACATCCACTATTGCTCGACCGCCCTGCCGCTCAATTCCTCGAAAATCAAAATGAGTGAGCTCATAATTTGTTCTGACTGGACGATGGGTGATTAGAAGCTCTTTAGGGGGTTGGAATAACTCATTACTTTTGCCATTCAAAATAAGAGTATATACATTTCCAGAAATTGAGCCTAAATAAGGTACTGCATAGTTTAAATCCAATATAGCCCGAACACGGGTGCCCACTGCAACAACAGTATATTTATCAAGAGAACCTATTTTAATTTCTTTTGTTTTCTGTTTGGATGGTAACTGCAGGTTAGAATCAATAAAATCAAGGATTATACGCGCCGGACTTTGGGTCACAAAGCTTGCAGGGTCTCGCTTTATAGGTTGCGCAAACTCGAAGTCCATACGCAGCTTTCCCTGTGGTAAAGGAATTAACTTGACTGATACCAAAGGATTATTCTGGGCAAAAGCCATCCCTAAGCCCATACTAATTAAAATGAATAAAACAACAATTCTCCGCACTTTTGCTCCTACTTCCCAGTATATAATTCAAGCGTCATTTTATGTTTCTCCCACTCTCCTGATTTTTGTGTTGTTTCTATTAATTGAATTGAATCATTTTTAATTGATACAACACGGCCATAATTCTGGCCCATATAATTACCAATTCCCACATGCGTAATGTCTGAGCTGGGGAGTTTGATCAATGCCCATATTTCATTTCCTCGCCTTAAAGTGCCTACAAATTTTAAAGCATCCAAAGGATAAGCTTCCCAAGGCTCTTTCGGCCTATTTTTATCCGGGGCATTAATATCAACCTCTTTCTTTTTTTGAGTTATAGGCTTAAATGGATTGCGCCTATTGCCATTATCAGGAAATTTAAAAGTAGGCAAAAGCGCAAAAGAAGGGATTGGTTCAATCTCTCGTGTTTTTCTGTGTTTTGCCTCGTTGATATAGCGCACTAGATCATCATGATTACCGGAACAAGCAATCAGCAATAAAGACAATGAACAGATACAAACAACTCTTTGTGTTCGGTTTATCATTGTGTGCGATATCGATATATTTTAGCTGTGATGTTCATCACCAACTCATCCTCTGAAACCACTTTGTTATCTTTGGAGGACAACCCTGCAATACTAAAGTCATGTAAGGTTACAATACGACTCATTTCGGCGACCCGACTTATAAACATTGCCAATTGAAAATAAGTTCCTACTACTGAAATTTTTATGGGACGCTCAACATAAAACTCATGTACTACCTCAGGTTGTGGCGCGAATAACTCAAACTTTAAGCCTGATGCTACCCCTGTTTTGGAAATATCTTCTAATAAACCGGGCATCTGATTTTTTTCCGGAAGCTGTTTGAGCATTAATGCAAAACGCTCCATCATAACTTGCAGTTGCAGACGATAGGCTGGCAAATTAAATAATTGGCGTTGCTTGTTTTCAAAATCTGCTTTTAAAGTAGCCTCCTGCCCTTTTAGCTTATTATACTGAGCAAAATTGTCTTGTATGATTAGCCAATAACCCAGAGCAATAATTAAAATATTCACTCCCATAAAAATGCAGGTTTTAACCACTACGGGCCATTGCCCAACATTTTCCAGAGTTAATTCACTCAGGTTAATGTTATTCATCGTATTATCCCGATCTGGAGAGGGGCAAGCACAAAAGTTAATTTAAATTCATTATTAGCTGTGTGCTGTTTCTTTTTTTCATCCTCTTCTTTCTTGATTTCACTAAGAAGAGGATTATGAAGCCAGTCATTATTTTCTATATTCCTCATTAATATGGAAACAAAAGCATTTGATTCAGTATAGCCAGAAACAGTAATGACATCATTTTTCCCTTCTACCTGAGTTAAATAGATTCCTGATGGGGTTATATTGATCAATTCATCAAATAAATGAACCATTAAAGTTCGTGTGGATTGTAAATGCTGAACTATAGACATTCTGGAAATCATCATTTCCCTAGCTTTTTGCAAATTTTTTATTTCTTTTATTTGCGCATCCATAGAATTAATTTCTTTCTGAAGTATCTGATTCCGCGTGACTTGATTCCTTACCAAGCCTGAAGCATATGAGTTAATTAAAAATACAATAAATGCTGCGGCGACAATGCACGCCAGTAGTATCGTTGTAAACAGCTTTTTTTCCTGCTCCCGCCTTAACTCCCGCCAAGGAAGAAGGTTAACTTGCGTCATATAATCTCACTTAATATCCCTTAATGCCAAACCACAAGCTACCATGAGCGCAGGAGCATCATGCTTTATTGAGTCCAAATTTACTATTTTTCCTGGAGTCATATATGAAAAAGGATTGGCAATCGTGGTACTCATCCCTAATCGCTCCTGAATCAAAGCTACCAATCCAGGCAGCTTAGCTAATCCTCCAGACAGCAAAATATGATCTACCTCCCCGTCCTGGCTTGTAGAATAAAAAAACTGCAGAGTACGTTTGATTTGCAATAAGATATTTTCTTTAAAAGGATCCAAAATTTTTTCCTCATAATCTGCTGGTAATTCTCCGTTATTTTTAGCAAGGGCAGCTTGTTCCAAAGACATGTCATAATACTCAGCAATCGAGTCTATTAATTGCTTGCCGCCAAATTTTTCTTCTCTTGAATAAACCAATTTCATTCCTTGCAATACAAATAAATGTGTATAGCAGGCGCCAATATCAATGATAGCAATTGTTTTATCTTGTCCGGATGCGGGTAAATCCTTAGCAAGTTGTTGTGCCGCTCTCTCCACAGCATAAGATTCTACGTCAATCACCACAACCTCTAAACCTGCGTGAACTGCAGTCTCAACACGTTGATTCACATTTTCTGCTCGCGATGCAACAATAAGTACGTCTAACATACTTGGATTTTTTTCAGAATGTCCCAAAATTTCAAAATCAAGGTTAATTTCATCTATTGGATAAGGAATGTATTTATCAGCTTCAGTAACAATTAGCTCCTCCATCTCCTCATCATTTAAACCTTCATTGATTTGTATCACTTTACTGATTATTGAGGAGTCAGGAACAGCTAAAGCAGCTTGCTTACATGGTGTATGCAAACGGTCAATTACTTTCTTAATGCATTGTGAAACCGCATCAACATCCTTAATTGTGTTCCCATCCATTGCATTTGCTGGTAGTACTTCACGGCCATAATTTTCAACAACGAATGTATCTTCCTGACCTGAAATTTCCAAAACTTTAACTGCTGTCGATGTAATATCTATTCCGAGAATAGAACGATGCTTAGGTTGAAACAATTTGAGCATGTTTTTTATTCCTTTGAATCTTCCATGCATTCAAAAAAACTCCTTTAGGACTATATATTGATGTTAACGTAACCTCTTAAAAAATTACAACATTTTCTGCTTGATTAAACTACTATAATGATGTCATGTTGTCATTTTAACTCTTTAGTTCCACAACAACTTGCGCTTCTCAAAAACATTGAATATAGTGAAAGACCAACTTGTAAGGGGATTTCGCATTTATGTATTAAAAAGGAGATTTTTATGACTAGGTTAGAAGAGTTAATTTATGCATTGGCGACCGTTATAGTCCGTTATCACGACATTCAAGATAATATAGCGACTAAAGATAAATTTGTTACCGCACTTGACCTTACAATGCGCAAAAAAAAATCTCATGATCGCGCAGTAGAAATAATACAGGATACAAAGACCAATTTTGCTCCATACCTAGAAGGAAAGATCAATGCGTGCACAGGTGGCTATCAAGCTCGAAAGGAATTCCTTTCATTCATCTTGAGCACCATTTGTTATCTAAAAGAACAAAATGAAAGAAAGATTCCATTTGAATCCAAAGAATTACAAACATTTCATGAGCAATTAACCCAGTTATTTATTGATTTTCGGCAATTATTAAATGTGTATAAGGGCTCCAAATATCCAGTAACGTTAATTAATTCCAAAAGTGCCAAAACTCAGGAGTTCAATGGTTTATTAAACGATCGGCTTGTAGGTGGTAAATACTGTAATTCAGGCCTATTGCTTATCGATGAAGTCTTTTCTGTACTTCATATGACTACCGACGACTCGAATGCGGAACTCAAAGAGATTGCAAAAAACATCTGTTTGGAACAGCAAACTCTTCTAGAGAATCAATTTGAAAAATTAAAAAAAGTAGATGAAAAAGAACAAAATATTCAAAAATTGGAATTAGAAAAACAAAAGTCTGAGTTAGAGGCTCAAAAATTAGAACTAGAAAAACAGAAATCTGAATTAGAGGCCCAAAAATTAGAACTAGCAAAACAAAAATCTGAATTAGAGGCTCAAAAATTAGAACTAGAAAAACAGAAATCTGAATTAGAGACCCAAAAGCTATTGTTGGAAAAAGAAAAATCAGAGTCAGAATCCCAGATTCTGGAGTTAAAAGAAAAAAATAAAGCACAACTCACAACTATTGAGGAACTACAAAAAGCTAAGTCAGAAGCCCCAACCAGACGCTTTCCTGTTTACCCTCCATTCTATGGAAGTCTTGCTGCATTAAATATGCTTCAACCAGGAACTCATCCTCGATTTTTCCAACCTGTTCAACCACGCTCTTCATCACAAAGTGTACTGGAAGTGGACGATGAGAGCAGCCACGTGCAGAAGACAATAATAGAATGAAAATAAAGAGACATTTACTCTTTATTTAGTATATTGTATTAGATAGCTTACTGTGTTTCATTGAGTTTCTCTGTAAAATTCGATGAAGCACCACAAAATTAGTATAAAATTATTCTCTTTTTTACACAAAACTCGCAATCGCACAACAAATCACTGTATAATACACGCCAAATTTCATTTAAAACATTATGACTCTATGAAAATGGCATACTTCTGGCGTAAAGGTCTATGGGCGCTGATGAGCCTGTTTTTTGTTTTAATCGTGGCTGGTAGTCTATTTTACCTCTATGTTGAAAGCCAACTCCCCAACGTAGATTCATTAAAAACAGTACAATTGCAAGTACCTTTACAAATTTTCAGCAAAGAAGGTTTGCTTATTCAGGAGTATGGCGAAAAAAAACGAATTCCTGTTACTTATGATGAAATCCCCCCCATGCTGATTCATGCTTTGATTGCTACTGAAGATCAACGCTTTTTTGAGCATCCTGGTGTGGATGTTTTAGGTCTTGGACGTGCTGCAGTGCGTATGGTTAAAACTGGAACAAAATCCCAAGGCGGTAGTACCATTACCATGCAGGTTGCGCGTAATTTTTTCTTAAGTCGTAAAAAAACCTTTTTACGGAAATTTAATGAAATTATGCTTGCCATTAAAATAGATAGGGAATTGAGTAAGGAAAAAATTCTCGAACTCTATCTTAACAGAATCTATTTAGGTAATCGTGCTTATGGTGTGGGTGCTGCAGCAATGGTTTATTTTGGTAAACCCCTTAAAGAATTAAATCTGGCAGAACTTGCAATGATTGCTGGTCTTCCTCAAGCACCTTCAACTCAAAACCCCATTGCAAACCCCTTAGCTGCCAAAAAACGGCGCGACCATGTATTAGAGCGCTTGCTGGAAGAGCATTATATCAATGAAGAACAATATCAAAACGCAATAAACCAGCCAATTACGGCGAAGTATCATGGCACTCCTATTGAAGTAAAGGCACCTTATGTTGCTGAAATGATTCGTCAATCCTTATACGATAATTTCGGCCCTGACGCGTATACTAAAGGCTATAAAGTTTACACGACTATTGATGGAAAATTACAAAATACAGCTAATGATGTAGTCGAAAAAAACTTAATTGCTTATGACCACCGACATGGTTATCGAGGACCTGTTGCCACAATTGGTGAAAAAGACAGCAAATCCCTATACTCAATTCAAAAAAATCTAGAAAAATATCCAGAACTTAACCATCTTCTTCCAGCAGTAGTTACCGAAGTCCGGGAAAAAGAAGCAACAGCCACATTACAAAGCGGCCGCACTATTCTTATCCCATGGGCTGGTTTATCTTGGGCAAGGCCAGCGCTTAAAAATGGTTGGGTAGGAAAATCTCCATCCAAAGCCATGCAAGTTGTTGCGGTTGGAGACATTATTTATGTTCATTCAATAAAAGACCATTGGGAATTGGCACAAATCCCTGAAGCTGAATCAGCAATGGTAGCACTTAACCCTAAAAATGGTGCCATAGAGGTGCTCGTTGGTGGATTCAATTTCCAAAAAAGCAAATTTAACCGGGCAACTCAATCCAGCAGACAACCAGGGTCCAGCTTTAAACCTTTTGTTTATGCTGCTGCTTTAAATAACGGTTATACCCTGGCAACATTGATTAATGATGCACCTATTGTCGTTGATGACCCAAGTCAGCCCAACTTATGGCGTCCTCATAATGTGAATCTGAAATTTAATGGACCAACACGATTAAAACAAGCCTTGGTTCAATCTAAAAACTTAGTGTCCATACGTATTCTTGATGATATAGGAATCAATTACACCATCGATTTCCTAGCCCGTTTTGGATTTAATAAAAAAGCCCTTCCTAGAGGCTTGTCTCTGGCTTTAGGCAGTTTATCGATTAGCCCTATGGAGCTGACTGCTGCTTATGCTGTTTTCGCAAATGGTGGTTATAAAGTCGAACCTTATCTCATCGATCATATTACTGATGCAGATGGCAAGATATTGTTGCAGGCCAAACCAACCGTTGTTTGTAATAACTGCGACAACAATGTAGACCATTCAACCCTAGCTCCGCGAGTTATTCCTGAAGACATTAACTTTTTAATGTATACCGCTTTAAAAGATGTTATTCAGCATGGTACTGCTCGCGCAGCTCGTGTGCTTAATCGCCAAGACATTGCAGGCAAGACCGGGACAACTAATGACCAAGTAGACGCCTGGTTTGCTGGGTTTAATCCTGACCTCGTTGCCACAACATGGATAGGTTTTGATAACCCTAAATCCTTGCATGAATATGCTGCGGGACTCGCTTTGCCTTTATGGATCGACTTTATGAAAGTTGCCTTGAGAGGAAAACCTGAAAGTGAAATGAGACAACCTGAGGATGTAGTCGCAGTTCGCATTGATCCCAATAGTGGTTTATTGGCGCGTCCTAATCAGGCAAATGGCATCATCGAGTATTTTCGTAATAAAGAAGTTCCTGCGGAAGAAGATCCAACTCCTGTCTTTAATGCGAGTAATGATCAGCAACAACCGCCAATGAGCGAAGACAGTTTGTTTTAAATTAATGTAGCCTAAAGGCACAGTGGAACTCGGGAGTTCCTGGCATAAATTTCCCGGGTTACGGCTTCGCCTTCACCCAGGCTACAATTTATAGAGTAAATCAGACAACAATAAAACTTTATCGACCAGCCAATGCGATTGCTGCAGGTGTATACTCATAGCCTAAATCACGGGCGACTGCATCAAAGGTAATTTTACCCTGATGAACGTTTAAGCCATTAAGTAAATGCTTATCATTCAATAAAGCCAACTTCACACCCTTAGTTACAATGCTTAAAACAAAAGGTAAAGTTGCATTATTCAAAGCAAAGGTTGATGTTCTTGGCACAGCACCCGGCATATTTGCAACACAATAATGCACCACATTATCGACAACATATGTAGGTTCTTGATGTGTTGTGGGTCGACTTGTTTCGAAACATCCACCTTGGTCAATGGCTACATCCACCAGTACCGAACCAGGTCGCATTGATTTAAGCATGGCACGAGACATTAATTTGGGTGCTGCTGCCCCAGGTACTAACACTGCACCAATCACTAAATCAGCGCTAGCGGTATATCTTTCTATGGCATCCGCAGTAGAATAAACCGTATTGATCTTAGAGCCAAATTGGAAATCTAACTCGTTTAAACGTTGTAAGGAACGATCAAGTACTGTCACTCGAGCTTCCATACCCATAGCCATACGTACTGCATTAGTACCAACTACCCCTCCTCCAATAACTACGACATTTGCTGCAGCCACTCCAGGAACACCCCCGAGTAAAACGCCACTACCACCTTGGGCCATTTCTAAACAATGTGCTCCTGCCTGAATGGACATACGACCGGCAACTTGTGACATAGGAGCCAACAAGGGCAAACCACCATTATCTTCAGTTACTGTTTCATAAGCTATAGCAGTAACTCCAGACTCTTTAAGCATGCGTGCTTGGTGAGGATCCGGCGCCAAATGCAAATAGGTAAATAAATTTTGACCTTCACGAAGACGTTTGCACTCAATGGGTTGCGGTTCTTTTACTTTTACAATAAGTTCAGCTCTGGAAAATACCTCATCCGCACTATCAACAACCTCTGCTCCGGCATGTCGATAATCATCATCAGAAATCCCAATTCCCAATCCAGCACCTTTCTCTACAATAGCAGAGCTGCCTACTCGGATAATTTCCCTAATACTAGAAGGAACAAGACCTACACGATTTTCTTGAGGTTTAATTTCTTTTGGAACACCTACTAACATACTTTCTCCCTCTAACGGTTTTTTAATTGTGCTATTAACTGCGGCACGAGTTCAAATAAATCACCAACCAAACCATAGTCAGCAATTTGAAAAATAGGGGCATCTTCATCCTTATTAATTGCAACAATAATCTTGGAGTCTTTCATCCCAGCCAAATGCTGTACCGCTCCAGAAATTCCCACAGCAATATAAAGCATTGGTGCAACTATCCTTCCGGTTTGCCCCACCTGATAATCATTAGGAACAAACCCGGCATCTACAGCAGCACGGGATGCTCCTACAGCAGCACCAAGTACATCAGCTAACTCTTCAATCAACTTAAACTTCTCGGCACTTTGCAGTCCCCTTCCACCAGAAACAACAATTTTAGCGCTTCCTAGATCAGGGCGTTCAGACTTACTTAGCTCATGTTTAACAAATTGACTACCTTTTGCAATAAATTCTTTATCGATTTGTTCAATGCAACAACTAGCCTGGCTTGTAGTTACTGGATTAAATGCCGTTATTCTAATCGTCAAAACTTTTATCGGATCAAGAACTCGTACAGTCTCTATAGCATTACCAGCGTATATTGGATGCTCGAAGGTATCTTTATTGATAATCTTACTCACATCCGAAACTTGAGACACATCGAGTTGTGCTGCAACGCGTGGTGCAATATTTTTACCAAAAGTACTTGCTGGTACTAATATGGCTTTAAATGAATGCACAAGTGAAAGAATTAAATCACTTATTTGCTCTGCCAATGGATGCTCATAACACGGTTTATCAATGCACCAAACAGCATGCACTCCTGCAAGACTTGCGGCTTGTTCTGCTACCGCTTTGCATTGATGTCCTATAACGAGTAAGGTTGGTTCTCCGCCCAGTTCCAATGCTGCAGCCAGAACATTACGTGTAGATGGATGTAATGTTTGATTATCATGTTCAACGAGTACTAAAGTGCTCATCACGTCCCCCTTTATCAAAGCACTTTGGCTTCATGCTGTAGTTTATCCAATAACGCAGCCACTGATTCAACTTTCACTCCAGCACTGCGAGCATCAGGTTCAGTGACTTTTAATACTTCAACGTGTTTTTTAAGTGACAACCCCAATTTATCTAACTCCATGTCTTCTAAAGGTTTCTTTTTTGCTTTCATGATATTGGGAAGGCTAGCGTATCGTGGTTCATTTAAACGCAAATCCGTGCTGACTACTGCTGGCAAATGCACGTTAATTGTTTCAAGCCCCCCATCAATTTCTCGGGTTACCTGAAGGTGGTCGCTACTTGCTTCGATTTTAGAAGCATACGTTGCCTGGGGCCAATTTAATAAAGAGGCCAACATTTGGGGTGTCTGATTATTATCACCATCAATAGCTTGTTTACCCATTAATACTAAATCAGGCTTTTCATCATCAATAATCTTTTTTAATATTTTTGCGATATTAAGGCTTTCTAAGGAATCTTGCGTGCGAACCAAAATTGCTCTATCAGCGCCTAAAGCTAAGGCATGTCGCAAAGTTTCCTGAGAGCTCTCACTGCCAATACTGACTGCTACCACTTCTGTAGCCCAATTTTTTTCGCGTAAACGTAACGCTTCTTCTATAGCAATTTCATCAAATGGATTCATTGCCATTTTAATATTTTGTGTTTCAACTCCGGAATGGTCCGATTTGACCCGAATTTTGACATAAGGGTCGATTACACGCTTCACTGCCACGAGAACTTTCATAATTCCTCACTGGATAATCAAAACTAACGCATCTTGCCAGAGATACCCTGCCAAATTCAAGGGGTATTTCTATTTTACCTTGAATTTGACAATGGTAAAGACCATGAATATAGCGCCTAAAATTTAGGCATTTAACGAGATACCTGACTTTAAAAACTGCTTTTACGTAGTAGGACATCCTCCTACAGCAAGCTGCATCCCAGAATCATCTTTGAGCAGGCTAATCACACGCTCAGCTCGGTCAACTGCCAAAGCCGTTTTTCCTCCTGGAGTGTAAACACTGGGATCTTTTTTAACTAACTCTAATGCCTTAGAAACTTTCGCAACTTTTTCTTCGACTTGCAAGTCATTGTCTTTATCGATGACACGCATTCTAAGCAAAAATGCGTCTAATGCGCGATGTTTTCCCCCTCCGGCTCTCCAGTTTCTAAAAAATTGCTGCTCTAATAATCCAAGACAGGATTCAATTGGCGCTGCAATCATTTTTAATTCAGGCGTTTTAAAATTATTGCTGGTACTTTGATTCTGGCTTGCAAGAATCAATTCGCGACATAAATTTTCATCTACTGCAGAATCGTCAGATTTCACCTCCGAAGGGGCACCAAGTAATGGTGTTATAAGTGTAGAGCCTATTTGCAAGCTCATCTCATAGCACTGACGGGATGCCCAAAAAGTCATTTCAATTAAACGAACTAATAAAGTAGTTGTGGTCGTGGCAGAAATTATAGTGATTTTTTGCAAGGTATTACCAAGCTTTTGCAACTCTCTTGAATTGCTGTCCGCCATAAATTGGCCACCCTTTAATAAAGCAAAATAAACTGCATAAACAGCAAATAATTCTTCAGCAAAAACAAAAGTACTGAAGCTAATAAAAATCATTGGAAGAAATGAAATTAAAGCACGAATCCCTTTTGGCTTTATTTTCCCTACTTCATCTAAATATCCAGTAGCTTGATCAAATAAACCCAGAAGACTCGCGTAGAAATGACGCTCAGTAAACGTTCGGGAAGTATTTTTTAAGTTTTCCAGCCATTTTTTAAAATCTTCTTGGGTAGTAATTTCATCCAACTTAATCGGTTTAAAATTCTGAGGCGAAGTTAACTTCCCATAGCAAAGCGATAATGTTTTAAAACAAGCTCCATCATTGCGATTTTCAGACAGATTACTCTCAATCCATTTTGCTTCCGGACCGAATTTTCCTATAAGGTCCGGATGGAAATTCAAAGATAAAATTTTATAATTTTTTTTTATTTTTGTTTTATCCGGACCATCTTTAAGCAACAATTTATTAATTAACTTAATAAAATCTGCGTCTAGTCGTAAAAGAGCCTCTTTGTTCAAGTCATTTGTATAACACTCTTTTTCTTTATCATAACTGGCATAGATGCTAACCAGAGTTTTTAATTCAGTCTCTATAGTCATAACCTCTCCCTAGATTGGCTATTTAGGATCGATACTGCTAAAACTCGTTAACTTTCTGAAATCCTAGTTATCGCATAGTACAATCCATTTTGTTGAACCAATTCTTCCGTTTCATGTATTCTGTAAAAAAGCCAACAACCAACAAACTAATATAAAATGCACTCATCACATCACTTAAGTAATGAAAAAATAACAAAACTCTTGAGGCAGCAACTAAAAGAGCAACAACAAGCAACACATAAAAATATCGAGGAAAAATCATCCCTAACCCTGCGGCTAAACTAATAACCGTTGTCGTATGTCCTGAAGGCAAAGACCAATAATTTGAACTTAACTTAAACCAATAAAATCCAAACTCATTACTGGAAAATAATAATTCAGGGCGAGCACGGCTCAATGCAACTTTTAAAATCAAACAAACCAAATTGGCTAAAAGTACACAACCCAGTAAATACCATGATCGCGCTTCATAAACAGTATTAACTTGAATGTATCGAAAATACAATCCGGCGATAAAAAATAAAATGATATAAGCAACCCATTTTCCCAATGCAGTCAATAGTACTAAAAAGGGAATATTGACTCTAAAATCCAACTGGTAAAAATAAGTTGCCAAAGGCTTATCTACAAAATAATAGGCTAAAATAACCAAAAATGCATAGGAAATAATAACCCAAGGTTTTTTCATAAAATTAAATAACTTTTCAAACTGCGACATCAATCCAATCCTTATTTTTCACGTAAGTACCATGGAATGGTAATAACAATTGTATTAGGATCTCGCTTTAAAAACAGTAAAGCGCGTAATCCTGTGGCATGAATATTGTGTAATAAGTGTTCATACCATTTAGGTTCTACTAACTCAGGTATAATAAGGGCAATCAGCCTATCTTTCCTCTCTTTTCTTACTTTATCTACAAAATTTAATAATGGCTTATAAATACGTCGATAAGGCGATTTAATAATTTCTAGTTTAGGCATCCCTTTATCTGCTTTTTTGGCTGGCATTTCAATCAGCTTATGCCAAAGTTGTTGCAAACGTCCAACATCTTCATATCCTGCATCAATAAAAACAGCAGTAATATCATCTGAGAGCAGCATTCCAAATTGAACTGCTTTTTCTGCGATTAAATCCAAACCACGTATTGGAATAATGACTACAGGGTGTTTTAGAGAACGAGGATGTATTTTTATTGGATTTTCAATTTCGCGGGCAATTTTATTATAATGACGTTTAATACGATGCATCAAAAATGCTAATGAAGGCGCAAGAACTATAATTATCCAGGCACCTTCTATAAATTTTGTGATAATAATAATAAAAAGTGCGATTGCAGTGATTAAAGCACCCAGAGCATTGATTACTAATTTATAGCGAACGTGCCGATTTTCTTTGCGTAACCAATGCACTACCATGCCAATCTGTGAAAAAAGAAAAGCACTAAAAGCTCCCACAGCAAATAATGGAATTAGATTATGGGTAATTCCCTTAAAAACGATCAAAATCATACCCGAAAAAATTGCCAAAATGATAATTCCTGCTGAAAACACCAGGCGTCTTCCTCGCTCAGCAAAAAAATAAGGCAAATAATTATCTTCAGCAAGGAAACGGCATACCCTCGGAAAAGCTGAAAAACTGGTTTGTGCTGAATAGGCAAGAACAGTAAAAATACTGGCAATCGAAATATAGTAAAAAATACCCTTCCCTGTAGACGCCTCAACTAATTGTGACAGTATGGTTTTATATCCCGGCTGATTTTGATCCATGGCTACAATATGATAAGCAGGGCAAAGATAACCAATGAGTATTAAAAATAGAGCAAGTGTGCCAACAATTACAGTCAACGTCCATTGTGCATTTCTAACAGTCGGTTTGCGAAATAAAGATACTGCATTACTAACTGCCTCTACCCCGGTCATCGCAGTTAAACCATTAGCAAAAGCGGTTAATAGTATCCAAAATGTTAACGTTTCGACGGTACTTGCTTCAGTTTTTGCCAAGTCATTTACAGGTTGTGGATGCCCACCACTACTCCAGACATCGACTAATCCGACACACAGGGCAATTAGCATGCACAATATAAAAATAATTACTGGAATTACAAAAAGTGTTCCTGTTTCCCGAATTCCCCGCAAATTAATTACCGTGAGCATAAATAAGATCGCAAGACATAATGTCAGTGTATAGGGCTGTAATGCAGGAATTGCCGATACTATAGCACCTACACCCGCTGATATGCCGACAGTAACATTTAATAAATAATCCAGTATTAATGAAATTGCTGCACCTATACCGTATTTTCTGCCCAAATTATCACCAGCAACTATGTAAGCTCCACCTCCCTGTGGATATGCTGCAATTACTTGCATATAAGAAAAATACAGAGACATAAGAACAAGGACAACAAAGAGAGAAATAGTAAAAAAATGATGTAACCCGATGATTCCTGCTGGCAGCAGTACTGTGAGTGCTGCTTCTGGTCCATAGGCTGTTGAGGACAAAGCATCCAATCCAAGTGCAGGAACCCCAGTTAATACTGACAATTCTTGTTTTTTCTTGGACTTTAAAGTAAGAGGCTTCCCTAAAATTTTATCGATTAATGACATATCCCTAATGTCCTCTGAAGTTTTTAACCTATTGTAACCATTCAATAAATCTTAATAAAGACATCTTCATTATAAGAAACTCCATTATAACTAGCCGTTTCAGCATCCATCTCAAATCATTATATATTGTTGACATTAAAGCCAAAAAGTATAACAATTCAACATAAATTCTTAACCACAGGAACGAATTAGCATGGATTTAACAAAATTTTCTATTAGGTCAATGCAAACTCTTGTTTTCGCTGCGTTGGTAATTAAGGGGGGGTATGCCCAGGATGTTACAGTTGTTGGTACTCTGAAACAGACATTACAGCAAGCCCCTGCAAATTTGTCGCACAATCGTCTTTTAAAAGATAAAAAGAGCATTCAATTACTGCAGGTTCATCTTTCTGATGAAGCAAAAAACCTCCTAGCCAGCCGTGCCCAAGATGCTTTAGCACATACCCACCAGTTTGCTTATGCTTCCGCAAATAAAGCAACCTCATTGATACCTAATAATGTTAAATTAGGTATGAATAATGTACCAGTCTTGGACCAAGGAATCCATGGAACCTGCGTCACTTTTGCAGTAACCGCTGCGCTTGATGCCACCATGGCCAAAGGTGATTATATTAGTCAATTGTGTAATCTACAGTTGGGTAGTTATCTAGAAAAACACGGTTATGGTCTAAGCGGCTGGGATGGAAGTTATGCGAGTTATGTCATTGACCAGATGGAACAGTATGGAATTGTTAATAAAGTAAAACAACTAAAATTCAGTTGCGGTGGCATGAAATACTATCCAACATACATAGCTCACGATCCCGCATCTTTTATGGATCCCGAAAAATTTAGTTCACTTAGCGAATTCATCTTTGGCAAAGAAGTCAATTGGTCTGATGTATTTCAAAAAGCTGATCCAGGAAAGAACTTAAATGATGTGAAGCAAGCTCTATCTGCAGGTGACCGCTTGGTTTTTGCTGTACTTCTTCCACGTACCGATTTAGGTACTGTAGGAGCAGTCGGCAAATATAAGACATGGATATATAAAGATACCTGGGTTTTAACACCAGAAATAATTGCAGATGTTGATTATGTCGAAGCAGCTCATGAAATGGTCATTACCGGGTATGATGATAATGCTATTGCAGTGGATAACCACGGAGTGAAGCATAAAGGATTATTGTTCTTAAGAAACTCTTGGGGCACCTCTGTTGGGGATGACGGTGAATTCTACATGTCTTATGATTATTTTAAATTATTAGCCTTTGATATAACTCGATTTTCTCGAACTTCAATATAGCAGCCAAGCAATCATTCAAAAAGTAGCCTTCACCCAGGTTACTTTTTAAAAATTAAGCTGTAAACGATAAAAATCAACTGCATTAGTCAATAAAATTTTATTGGCAATACGGTTATCAAAGGTATCCAAAATAAGATTAATATCATTTTTTCTAAAAGGTTGCGGCGCACGCGTTGAGGGAAGATCTGTACCAAACATTAGTGCATCGGGATTAATCGATGCAATCGTTTTTAGGCTACTTGCGACATCAAAATCAACTCTGCCAAATCCAGATGCTTTGACTTTGATCCCTTGCTCAACGAGCTTAAATAAAACTGGAAGCCCGCTTTTCGATAATCCCAGATGGTCTATACTGACCGCCGGTAAACTGAGTAGCAAATCAGCCAATTCCACGAGCTCAGAAGAATCAACATACAATTCTACATGCCATTTGGCAATCTCATAAACTCGATGCGCCATGTCACTTAAATGCTCAATTCTTTCTGATCCGCCACGTCTCAGATTGAATCGAATACCACGAATTCCTTGTTGATTTAATTCAATAATTTGTTCGTTGCTTGCTGTAGCAGATAATTGCGTCACCCCAACAAAATTGGGTCCCAAGGCATGTAACGCATTTACCAAATAGGTTTGATCAAATGCTTGAAAAGATCCTGATACCACTGCCCCGCCAATAATGTGCAGTGGTTGTGCCATTTCAAGGTAATCACCAACCGTAAACTCCTCAGGTAAATAAGATTGATTTGCAACCAAAGGGAAACGGTAATCAATAATATGCAGATGCGCATCAAATAAGTTAATCATTTATGTCCCTACTTTTATATATTTCCCTGTACTACATTACACCAAGGCTACACAAAACGGTTAACAAACCTCACTTCCTCGACAGGTGCATGAGATTGTTGCTTTGTTTTTTCAGTAAAGAATCGACATCTTAAAGTATCTTCCTTGACTGACTCCATCAAAGTTGGGGTATCCCTGTATCCACCAAGACAATACCTTTGCCATTGACCATCCAATTCCATTTCAATAAAACAATGATCCGGATTAACATCAATAGATACAGGAATCTCCGGATATAAACGACTCATTTCTTCCTTAAATGCAATTGCTCTTAAACGGCAACTTGCAACACCTAGCTTTCTTGCCTCATCAAGATACTCCCTGCCATTATGTACGGTGACTCCAATGGAGTTACGTAATTCTCCACGGTCTCTACCAAACTTAAAGTATTTCATTAATAAACAATGTATTTCTTGATGTTCAGGTTGTGTAGTTAACGTGCTAAACACAGGATGTGTTCTATAGTGTTTGGGCATGCGTAATAATAAATTGACAAAAGTGTCCCGTGGCTCTGTTGTGGGTTTGCGTAAGCGAATATAATGCAAATGATTTTTTTTAGAGTACTTTATTTCAAAATCATCCTGTTTTAATCCACTAATCGCAATGTCTAATAAAGTTTCACCAGGATGCAAGGAAGGTAAAGCCTGCCAATTTTCTGTCAAACTTAATCTCTTTTTTCCTTTTAAGAGGACGCGAGCTGACTCCTCTTTTCTTTTTTCAATGAGTTCTTCTGTTAGTCCCTCTGCATGAAACATATAGTGGCACTCAACCAGGTTTTCCGTAGCATTCATGCCCCCTAATTCAAAATATTGGAATGGAGAGGATGGGTTTTCATGAATTACCAGATCAGAATAAACTTCGTCACGGTAATATTTAGTAGATGGAGTAAAAGTCAGTGGATCTACTGGTTTGAATATGGGTTTTCTATATTGTGGTTGAGCAATAAAGGCTTTTGTATCAATACCACTTTGATATGTTTTTTGTTTTATTTCTTTCTGGTTAATAATGCGTCTTTTTAGGCTCTGTAATTCGAATTGCTCTCTTGCATTATGCGTATTTGCTAGTTCAACATCAATAATAGCTTGTTTCGTTTGATTCAAATGGTACTCGTCCAGCTTAGGCGAGAATATCGGTGCAACCTGATTAAGGTGTATTTCAATGGATTGACGATCATCTGCTAATTCTTGGCAGACTTTATAATCAAGGAAGTGTATCTGTTTTGTATCTAATTGTTGCTGTTGTGCCTGGACAAGCAGAGTAGCGCGAGTTGCTGGCTTTAATTTAGAAGCCAGCAAATTATCAAAATCCTCCCCATTAATGGCGCTTTGTATAGACTTTATGTCCATTTGAACTAATTGTTCATTCTCCCAGGTATATAACACATGCCCTGCAGCAAGCAATTCAAGCATATGCTTTAGCATCAGCTCACGTTTACCTGTTGACCAACAGGAAAATGACCAATCAGAAAAAATATAAATTTGATCGGTAGGCACTGGTTCAAGATCTTCGGCTACACCTTCTTGAACCTCTTCCTGAATAACAGATTTACTCTTTAGCTTCTCCGTGGCTTTGCGGATGTCTCCATCAAAAATACCCTGAGTACGGGCAAATGCTCTTACATTGGCATAAGCAGTTGATGGAAGCCATTCGCCCAAGAAGCCTGTTTTTCTTTGCAATGTAGGAAGTAACGTTGCAATGAGCTTTAAAGCCTCATCCACCTGTAACTCAACAGGGTAGTCTTGGTATTTGGGATCCCGAAAAGGCAAAAGAAGTCTTTTCAAATCAACTGCTTTTTTTCTATCCTTTTGATTATTCCACCATTTAGACTCAATACGCTGAATTTCTTGATCTACTACTGCTAATAATGTACTCATCAATTCTTTACCTGATGAAGGTAAAATTTGTAATTTAAAAGGAGGTAGTTTTTGTGCGGCAATCATTGCTTCAAAATCATCGAATTGCTCCTGATTTGTAGCCTCTGCTTGGGTTGCTTCACGAAGCCCTGCCTCTAAAGATTTTGGCAGGACATGTCTGCCTCTCTTTACCAGATCAGGATTAACCTGATTTAAAACTTGCATTACATTTTGAGAGCAAAAAGTTTCATCAGAAGGAGAACGCTTTTCTCTATCTTTTTTATCCTGTTTATTTGACCATTGGAAAAGTGATTTGAGCACAGCCCAGAAGCTGGTGCGGCCTTTTCCTTGTGCATGTAATTTTTTAGTAATATTAACTTGTTCCCGATATGCATCGAGGAATTGTTGTCTTTGTTTACTATCGGTATGTTTAAACACCAACAAACTTGAATTAACAGCAGGAAGAGTTTCTGCTTGTCCTGAAGCACGCCAGAAAGCAACCAATAATTGAATTAATCTCTCTTTATTCCCATTGGAGGCAACAAGGAATTGTTTGATGAGATCTTCTGCCTCCTCATTTCCCGTTATTTTGGCAGCCCAACGTTTCATCCATTCAACACCACTTTCAAGTGTTTTCTTTATTTGAACAGAGGTGAATTCTTTGCGGCAGTAATTGAGAAGCAGAACTGTTAATTCTTCTACGTTCTTCCCTTGAAGATTTTCAATAAATACATTCGGTGACGAAGAAAGCTGTCGCTCATAATTGTGGCAGATGATGCCGTGTTCATTCTTGCCAGTACAAACAAAGACTGTAACAACCTCCATATGTCCATGTTTGTTGCCAGCAGTCGTGATAGATTGAGCGGCCTGTTTTAATCGTACGAAAGGTTTTCTGCTACTTGAGACAACAAACACTATATCGCCTGGATCAATAGCACAATCCTTCATCAATAACATGCCGCTCTCCTACATTTAATTATCAATGACCGTGATGATGGCTACCAAAACCATAAGATGTTACGGATGCATGAGGATGACCATGGTGATGACTATCAGAGCATGTTAACAAAGTTTCACTGGTTACTACTGATGATACAATAAGAGAGAGTAAATCATCATCACCGCCAGCTTGCTCCATGCCTTTAGTTATTTCATCAATTTTACTCGGCTCGAAATCCAGCTCGTTAAGTCGAGTTGCAAGATCTCCCGGTTTAGAAAATGCGAGTATGCCAACTTCGGCAGCATGCCCTTTCAATAAAGATAAAAAGGATTCTTTTTTTTCTTGCAGGGCTGATGAGCTAGGCGATGTTTTTTTAATCAAATTATAACGCTTAATAACGTCATCAACGTATTGAGTTGCATCTTGGTTATCTCTAAGAGACTCCTTTTTACTTTTTTCAACCAATTCATCATATCGAGATACGAGATCACTCATTTTACCTAAGGCCTCTTTAAGCTCCGGCTTTAATTTATTTAATGTTGGCATTTTGTCTCCTAGACTAGTTAAATTTCGGGCAAAATATATCATGCATAGACCAACCAATCAACTTTCTGGCTCCAATTTAATCAACAAGTAAGATACTGATTTGACGACAAAAATTAAATAATCTCAATTCGACATAAGAATTGAGGGCAGGGCAAGATACCTAGGGCTCGATGCTTATGTCGAGTTGAGGTTAAAAACATCCATAATCAGAAGAAAGACTTTTAACTCCTTTTTACTTGTTATTGGAAGCAACTATTCGCTAAAATCAGAACACATTTATTACTGCTCAGTTTTCTTAATGATAGAATTTACCCTGATCCAAAAAATATGTATTTGGGCCATTCCCATTTTACTTGCCATTACCCTGCACGAGGCAGCTCACGCTTTTGTGGCATATCGTTGCGGCGATACTACGGCAAAAATGTTTGGTCGTTTAAGTTTGAATCCTCTTCGTCATGTGGATCCTATAGGTACCGTAGCTATGCCTTTATTGATTGGTGTATTAACCCAATTTAATTTTGTTTTTGGTTACGCAAAACCTGTCCCAATCAACGGGAGTCAATTTCGTCATCCTCGGCGCGACATGATCTTGGTAACTCTTGCCGGACCATTTGCAAATCTTTTCATGGCATTTTTATGGGCTGCTTGTGACAAGCTCGCGCTCATTCTCAACCCACGTGCATCGATGGCTGTACTTTTTCTTTATGCTACGTCCCAGGCAGGCATATTTATTAATTTAATTTTGGCTGCATTAAATTTACTTCCTATCCCACCTTTGGATGGTAGCCGAGTAGTCAGTAGCCTTTTACCTCCCAAACAAGCCATGGCTTATGCTAAAATAGAACCTTATGGATTTTTTATTCTCATTCTTTTAGTGTTTACCGGAGTTTTAGGCATGATATTAACCCCGATAATTAATCTGGGACTTATCGCACTCAGCGCCATTTTTAAAATATGAACACCAACGATTTAACCTCTCAATACAAAATTTTGAAGGGTGCTCTTTGATGAATATCCTTGCTGATGCCTCTCTCCCGGGATTAGAGCAGGCTTTTCCTATGCCCTTTCACCTAACGATATATCATCATCTCGATGAAATCGCAGGATTACTTTCAGGACAAGATGTTCTTCTTTGCCGTGCTAATCTAAAAGTAAATCAATTGCTATTAAAAAATCATTGTTTGCGCTATGTTGCGACTGCAAGCAGTGGAACTGATCATCTTGATCGCCCCTGGCTCACCTCTCAAAACATTCAAATAATTGATGCAAAAGGATCCAATGCGCGAGCTGTTGCTGATTATGTCGTTGCCTGTCTTGCCTTTCTGGAGCAACAGCAACTTGTTCGTGGGAATAAAGCAGGCATTATTGGACTGGGAAAAGTAGGGACTCAAATTGCTGCGCGTTTGCAAACAGCTGGTTTGGAAGTTTTAACTTACGATCCACTCAAGGCAGAACGTGAACCCACTTTTCAAAGTTGCGCTATTGAAGAATTGTATGCAGTTGATCTGCTGTGTATCCATGCTGAATTACATAATAATCAACCCTATCCTAGTGCTAATTTGATTAATCAGGATTTTCTTGACCGATTAAAATCAGGCTGTGTCATTATTAATGCCGCTCGCGGTGGAATTGTCAATGAAGAAGCACTTCTCCATTCCTCAAAACCGCTAGTCTATTGCACCGATGTATATCTTGATGAACCGGATATCGACACACGTATTATTAATCAATCCACAATATGCACCCCCCATATCGCAGGCCATAGTCTGGAGGCAAAATACACTGCGGTTGCTATGGTTAGCTCCGTTTTGCACCAAATTGCTGATCTAGCTATCCCTCAATTTGCAGCGCCTGCTTTGCCCCAAACTTTGAACTTGGAAAAAGACCAATTATGGTATGACTTTATATTAAAAATTTATAACCCGCTTGAAGAAACATTATCCTTAAAGCATGCTTCAGATAAAAAAGCCGCTTTCTTAAATTTGCGTAAAAATCATCAAACTCGCCATGATTTTTCTCAGTACTCAAAAGACTCAATTTCGAACTATAAAACTAAATTATTATTGGGTGTATAAGAAATAAGACAGCTAAATAGCCTCAAATTGTTTACATAATAAATACGATTAAATCTAAAATTGTCCATTGTAAATTAGTAAATCAAATGGTACTCTTTTGCCGATTTTTACAAAAAAACAAAGGAGTATGTAAATGTCTTTAGGAGTCAAAGTATCTACTTTTACAGCAGCATTGGCCCTTGCTGGTGCAAGCTTCGCAAATAATATGTGTCCTGATTTAAGTGATCTGCAAGCAGAGGGAATTTCAGAAGTTCAACAGATTGGTAATAACTATTTCATTGGTTTTTCTATCAGTCAATTCAATTCAGCTACCTGGGGCTTTGCCATCGGACCAGTAAAAGCAGATACAGAAGATGATGCATTAGATGCCACAACTGGAATTTTAAATAATATGGCTACTCCTGGATTTCCTTTAGAACTGGATCATGACACATTAATTTGTTTGTATGACACAGGTAACCCTTATGTTTATTCTGTTGCTGTTAGAGATTACGCAATTAGCCCAATGAAATTAAAACAATACTTACTAAAAGCTCATAAGTAAAAAATAGCTATTTACCCGGGTTAGATAAAAAAATCAACCTGGGATTCACTTGGAATAATTTGATTTAACAAGGAGTTATACTATGTCTTTAAATGCAAAATTAACCTCTTTTGCTGCTGCGTTGGTTCTTACTGGTTCTGCTTTTGCAGGTGACTCTGTTTGCCCTAAACTAAGCGACATCCAAGCTGTAGGAATTACTATGGCGTCACAGTTAGCTTATAATTATTACATTGGCTATGCGGTCAATAACTACAATACTTCATCTAGCTGGGGATTCGCTATTGGTCCTGTAGAAGCAGATTCTGAAGAAGAGACAATCGATATAACCAATGATATTTTAGCTGACTTAACAGCACCCGGGGTTCCTGAGTCAGGTAAAGGTGATGAATTAGTTTGTATCTACGAGACAGGTGATCCGAATCTATTTGCAGTAGCAATTCAAGGCTATGAAGAAATATCACCTATGAAGTTCAAACAATATATACATAAATAGAGCGTTACCCAGGTGAAGCATCTGAATCTTCTCCATATCGCTGAACCAGTCCAGCTCTACTTCGACGTCCCGCGGCTTGTTCGCAGGGCGTAGGAGGGTGTGCTCAAGAGACAAGTGAAGTATTGCGGATACCTGGGAAATTTATAAACATGAAACCCGAGCTCCAGTAGTATTCACCTATTTATGAATTAACCTTCTCACTACATCCTGATCCGAAAAAGTATGCTTTATTGTGCCAATTTGTTGATAGGCCTCATGTCCTTTTCCTGCAATTAAAATAACATCATGCTCACCTGCTTGATTTAAAGCATAAGCAATTGCTTCCTCACGATTAACTAATTGAATGACATTGGATGAATTTGCAATACCATGTGCTATCTCATCAACGATCATCTGTGGATCTTCTGTACGTGGATTATCACTGGTAATAACGATTTGATCAGCAAGTTTACTGGCAACCTTTCCCATCACCGGTCTCTTGGTCTTATCCCTATCTCCGCCACAACCAAATACCACCCATAGTCGTCCTTTTTTTAATTGATTTAATGTAATTAAGGCATTTTCCAGAGCATCGGGAGTATGCGCATAATCAATAAGCACATAAGGAGCATGAGCAACAATTTCCATTCGCCCAGGAGCTGCTTTTAATTGGGTCATCACTTCGACAACCTGCGCGGGTGCATAATCAGAAGCTAATAAACTACTGAATATGGCCAAGCTATTATAAATATTAAATTGGCCTAGGGATTTTATCCTGAATTGATGTTCTCCCCAAGGAGAATGCACTTCAATTTCTGTGCCTTTTATATCCATAATCCAATTTACAGCTTTCACATCACACGCTTGATGTATTCCATAAGTTAACTTTTTGACATGAGGCTTAATGGCAGTAGCCATTATTTTTTGATATGTATCGTCTTGATTAATAATTGCCCATTGCAACGATTCTCTAGCAAATAATAATGCCTTGGCAATCGCATAATTTTCCATGGTGAGATGGTAATCCAGATGATCAAGAGTTAGATTTGTAAATATAGCCTGTTTAAACGCAACTTCATCTACTCGATGTTGTGCCAATGCATGAGAAGAGACTTCCATGCATACCTGTCTCAAGTCTTGATTTTTATAGTGATGTAATAGCTTTTGTAAACAAAGTGAGTCAGGGGTTGTATTATCCAATAATTGAAGTTTATCTACATTGCCTTGGCCAATAGTGCCTATGTATGCTGCTCCCTGCCCTAATAAATGATGCGCTTGAGCCAATTGATAAGCGATAGTTGTTTTACCATTGGTTCCAGTAACTCCAGTTACAGTTAAAAAACGGCCAGGATCGTCATAAAACTGTTTTGCAATTGGAGCAAGTTGTGTCGCTAAGTCAGGGACAGCAACACAAGGAACGGATTCAGGTAATACGCAATTCTTGGGAAACTGGATAGGATCATAGGCAACAGCAACTGCACCTGCAGAAACAGCCTTATTTATAAATAAACGACCATCAGCTGCTGCACCAGCATAAGCTATAAACAAATCTCCTGGTTGAATACGACGACTGTCATTTTCTAAACCGGTAATAGTGCAATCCGAATTAACGTGTTGCATCCATGGTTTTAATAATCGTGAGAGTTTCATCACTTGTTCCTAATAAGTTCTAAATAGCCTGGGTAAGCGCAGCGGAGCCCGGGGATGCAGTCCTCTGCAGCAAGTTTCCAAAGAAGTCTAGCATGTCCGAACCTGGGTTCCGCTATGCTTCACCCAGGCTACATTATAACAAAAACCTTTATCTTACGACTGAATTTTATCCTACCAATTCATCAGTTGGTATATTGAACAATCGTAAAGCTCCCGACATTACTTTAGCAAACAACGGAGCTGCAACTGCTGCAGCATAATAACCTTTACGAGAAGGCTCATGAATGATAACGACTACAACAAACTTTGGTTTTGAAACGGGCGCAATTCCTATAAAACTTGCAGTATATTTTCTATCTTTATAACCATCTTTTCCTGCTACACGTGCCGTTCCCGTTTTTCCCGCTACTCGATAACCAGGCACTCTTGCTGATTTTCCAGTACCATTTTTTCCCAAAACAGCTTCCATCATGGATAAAACCTGTTGTGCCGTTTCAGGTTTCATTACTTGCACGCCTGGGGTTGGTGGATCATTATGCAGTAACGTTACCGGAATCAATTTGCCTTGATTTGCAAAGACCATATTCGCTTTAGCCAATTGTAACGCAGTGACCGACATGCCATAACCAAAACTCACAGTAGCCAATACAAAAGGTTTCGCTTCTTTAACATTAACGATGCTTCCTTCACTTTCTCCCGGACAAGTACTTTCAGTGCGTTGTCCAAAGCCACAACGTTGCAGCAACCCGATTAATTGTTCTGGGGGACTGGCTAAAACCATTTTTGTCACACCAACGTTACTGGAGTGTTCTAATACACCAGTTACATCAAGGACACCGTAATTATGAATATCTCGAACGATACGACCTTGAACACTCATCCAACTTGGGTTCGTATCAATAATTGTCGAGGGTGTAAATAGACCAGTTTCCAAAGCACTGGCGATACTAAATGTCTTAATCACTGAACCCGGTTCAAACGTATCTGTGACTGCTCTATTTCTATAAGTGTCTTTATCGTAACGTCCCCGCGAATTGGGATTATAGGAAGGAACATTCGCCATAGCTAGAATCTCACCGTTTTCTGTATCCACAACGACAACAGAACCCGATTTTGCAGCAAATTCCTCAACCGTTTTAGCAAGTTCGCTGTAGGCCAAATATTGCAAACGCCGATCAATACTTAAAGTTATATCACGTCCAGGGCGAGGTTGTTTTATGACACCTAATTCCTCAATAATTCTTCCTAAACGATCTTTAATTACTCTTTTCTTACCAACAACACCCTTCAACCAATCTTGATAAGCAAGCTCTATTCCTTCCAACCCCTGATCATCGACATTAGTAAATCCGATCAACTGGGAAATACTATCTGAATCAGGGTAATAACGTTTGAATTCTTTTTGAAAGTTTACACCTGGGACTTTTAATGCCTTTATTTTTTTAGCTAAAGGAGGCGGTAATTGCCTTTGTAAATAGAGAAATTCTAATTCTTTATTTTCTGCATCTACTATTTTTCTGCTTAGCTGCTTGGGAGTTAAATTCAAATATTCTGCCAAGGACATAAATTGTTCTTTATCGGGTGAGAACTCTTTAGGATTTACCCATACCGATTCCACAGGAGTGCTAATTGCCAAAGGCGTGCCATTTCTGTCCATGATCATTCCTCGATGCGCAGGAATGTCTACAACACGTAAACTGCGAGCATTGCCTTGACCTTGCAGGAATTGACGATGAAGTACAGTGAGATCAACCATACGCCAAATCAAAATAAATAATAGTAATGAAAAAAATGTAGATACTACGATCAGTCTGTTTAAATGAGTTGAGTTTTTCATGGATATTTATCCATCTGTAGCCAGGGTGGAAGGCACGTGCCATAACCTGGGTTATATTGCACAAAACTCCCAGGTTATGGCCTTGCCTCCACCTAGGCTACGGTACTAAAACTAAAGGGCAATGGTACTCGTTTAAAACAAAAACTTCTACTGCTGTGCTTGTAACCAATAAGTATTTTTAGGTGTTGGCAAAAGCATTTGTAATTTTTCGGTGGCCAGCTCTTCTACGCGTGCCGGCGTAGCCAGGCTTGCTTGTTCTAGGAGTAACTGTCCCCATTGTAGCTGTAAATAATGTGTTAACTGTTCTTGTTGTTCCACCTTATTTAAAGTCACCCGATATGAATTGGTACTGTATACCACAGCCAAAGCACTCACTAATACAGCAACTAATAATATAATCAGCATGTATAATGATTTTGACATATGCATATCTGCCAGTTGACCATTAAATAAGGTACCTTGATTGATTACTCTCGCTGCAGCGTTCATGCTAATTTCTCCCCTATTCTAAGTACAGCACTTCGAGATCTGACGTTCTCTTTTACTTCAACTTCTTGTGGCATAATCGCCTTACCTATTCTTTTAAAATTTGTCTTTAGCGCCTCATAACGAATGGGCACCTCCGGAGGAGGTTTGGCTCCCTGTTCTTTATCGCGCATAAATTGTTTAACGATGCGATCTTCAAGGGAATGAAAACTGATCACTGCCAATCTGCCTTTGGGAGCTAGAACATTAAGGCATTGCTCCAGACAACTCTTTAAATCATTTAACTCTTGATTTACATAAATGCGTATTGCTTGAAACACGCGTGTTGCTGGATGCTTGTGTTTTTCCCATTTGGGATTTGCTTCTTTCACAATTTCCGCCAATTGCAACGTTGTAGAAATGGGCGCAATGTTTCTGGCAGCAACAATTGCTTTTGCAATACGTCCTGCAAAACGTTCTTCTCCATACAGCCTGAAAACAGAAGCCATCTCTTCTGCTTCGGCTTCATTAACAAACCGCGCAGCACTCATGGGTTGAGATAAATCCATACGCATATCCAAAGGTCCTTGTTGCATAAAACTAAAACCTCTTTCCGGATTATCCAATTGTGGTGAAGACACACCTAGATCCAACAAAATACCATCTACTTTTCCCAATACACCTGCTTCAGTAGCAAACTCTTCAATTTGTGCAAATGAACCTTGAAATATATGAAAACGCTTATCGTGACTAAAATGATCTGTGGCGTATGCGATCGCTTCTATATCTTTATCTATGGCATATAAGCGACCTTGATCATTTAAATGTTGCAAAATTTCTCTACTATGGCCCCCACGCCCAAAAGTACCATCAAAATAGACACCTCCACTTTTAATGGCCAGACCTTCTATTGACTCATGAAGTAATACTGATTGATGCGTTGCCATTTTTTGTTTCCATTACAAAGAAAACGTTTTCATTTCATCGGGTAACCCGCTGGTTCCGGAGCTTTCCTCAGCCAACCATTGTTCACGTCGGGTTTCCCAAAGATCCTTACTCCATACTTCAAATTTATTTCCTTGACCTATCATCACTACTTCTTTTTCCAATTGCGCATAATTTCTTAAAACCGTAGGTAATAACACCCGTCCATTTGCATCGACTTCAATATCGGTCGCATGACCGATTAATAAACGCTGTATTCTTCGTGCAGCAGCATTAAAACTGGGTAATTTTTGCAAATTATCCTCAATAATTTGCCATTGAGCTGCAGTATAGAGCAGCAAACATGTTTCCTCAGTATCAATTGTCACCACCAGAGGAGTTTTTTCTTCAGCGCCCAGCG
Organism: Legionella bozemanae; assembly: GCF_001648595.1. Lineage (GTDB taxonomy): Bacteria > Pseudomonadota > Gammaproteobacteria > Legionellales > Legionellaceae > Legionella > Legionella bozemanae. The sequence continues at coordinate 116,588 of NZ_LBAW01000001.1, forward strand.
CGGCTCGATAACGCGTAGGGATAGCTAGGCGCCCTTTAGTATCAATGGTGATGGCATTTATTCCACGAAACATGGTTTTCTTTTATGTGGAAGTTTTTATCTTCCACAATTCTCCACTTTTTTATTATTTTACCCCACTTTTATACACTATAGAAACACATTTCTCCATGCGTCAAGATAAAAACCCACTTTTTGGATAATTTATTTAGGGACCATGGAAAAAATGATTAAAAACAGAACTTTATTTAAAAAATATGCGCATTTATTGAGTGGACTTTTTTCAAAATTCGCTGCGAAGTGTGAGGAGTAGAGCCAGAATGTACACGCACGAGCACCGCATCGCCATCGGCCTATTAACGAAAAACTCTAGAGATAGACTAGCGGAACAAATTGGAGTTAAAGAAACAGCCATGAGAAATCAAATAACGCGACTTTGCCAAAAAGAAATTTTCCGTCGCATAGGAACAGGAGAATTTGAAGCAAACCCAAACCTTTTTGCTCGAAGCGCTTGGTCTGATATCCATAACGACGAAAATGTTTCAAGTTAACAATAAATTATAAAAACAAAAAACGTATCCTTAAATGGTTCAGCATTAAGCGATTAAAAGCCGTACTGGCGACTAAAGTGTTGACTATTGCCAACATATTTTTAAAGTTCATAAAAAAATGCCTGTTGAACCATTGGCAAAATAATTCAAGCACAGCTAATCTGGTTTTAAGCGCTAAAACTTATGGCTCATAAATCATATCATCTAATAATTATTCATTAGCCATAAGTATTTTTGAATATTGTCAAAATTTTAACAGCATATCCTTCGCACCTTCAACAATCGCACTATCGGTAAGGATTTCTTTCTGGGAATTAACAAAAGACTTAGTCACCAACCCATATAACTCTTGAGGCAGCTTTTTAGTCATAGCAAAGAATCTTTGTGTGTTTTGTGTTGCATTTTGAGCATTAGGAATTACATATCCATCTCTAGCAAGCATTATTAATCCAGCCAACTCCTTTCTTTGTTTATTTTCACAAAAAGGCTTTAAAAAGACATCAAGACTAACTCTTTTTTCAAGCTCTTGATTAAGTTTTTGCTCAATGATATTTTTTCTTTCAGCAACACTTGTATCATCATTCCCATTAAAAAATGGATGAATGTAAAAAAGAGAATAAGGGCTAATACGGTAATGCTTTCCGCCCACATCAATTGTGTAAAGACGATCTGCCCCTGTCGCATCCTGCAAATAATCCAAGAAATGTTGCTCAATTTTTTCTAAATTTGAGTGCAATAATTCTACGAAATAGCCTTCTTTTCTACTCATCAAACGGTTAATAATTTTTGCTTCATGCGATTTTGAATCAAAAACTTCTGAAGCTTCTATTTCGGCAATTAGATCATCAATTGATTTAAAATCAAATTGCTCGCCAAAATTAAATGGAAAAATTTGGCTGTATTCAATACCTGATTGATATTTATTATGTCTCCAAGGCATCCATTCAACTAAGAAATATCCCAAGGAAAAATCGTTGCCAGCATTGTATTCTGCGCCGCCCCCCCATTCTTTAGCTTGATATAAAAAAGTAAGCGCTTCATTTTTGGTTAACATCAAAATCACCTATAAGCAATTAAATTGTGCTATATTTTATCAAATAGATTTTTTTTTACAATATTTTTATTTCAAATAGTAAGCCTAGTTACAAACCTACCTTAAAGACATCGTCTAAAGGCTCCTGAGACCAGGCGATGTCTTTATTGAATTTTTTTTGCTTTATAGCTCGAAATTTCTACGCATCAAAATTTGCCAAAATAAACAAAAATTCTGAGCGATAGCGAAGTCCTTATTTTACGCCTACATCGTGCGGTTTTTTTGAGTCCCCAAAAACCGCTATAAAGGATAAGAAGGAGTTTCTAGTACCAGTAAGGGTTATAGAGGAATTTGAAAAAGTACCAAGACAATATTATGAAGTGTTAACCATTCTTCAACAATGCCAACACCATTTGACTGCAACAGTAGAGAGGAAAGGCATGTTTCAAAAAGTTAATGCCGAAGAATGAATTAAGTTAATCAATTATTCATCAAAGCAGCTAACCTTATCCCTTGCAAAACCAAATCAGGAACGAGGTGATCATACACTTCCTGTTTTTCAAATAAGGAAGCAAATCCACCTGTTGCTAAAATCAAAGCGTTTTCCGTATCGAACGCATCTTGGTTCAAGCGTTGAATCAATTCGCGGCAAGCACCAATAGCACCGTAATAAACACCTGACTGAATACTTTCTATTGTTGAGCGTCCGACCGAATTTTCAATTTTTATGATTTCTACAGCAGGTAATTTCGCTGTATTTTTTGACAACGCATCTACCGAGAGCCTAACCCCTGGTAAAATAGCACCTCCCATATATACTTTCTGGGCACTAATGACACAAAAAGTAGTTGCAGTACCAAAGTCAATAATAATCACATTTTGGTTTGGGTAGATATGTGTTGCTGCAATTGCATTTGCAATTCTGTCTGCACCCACTTCTATAGGGTTACGATATTTGATATTCAGGCCTGTTTTAACTCCCGCCTGTAATAAAAAAGGCTCTAAAGAAAAATATTTAACACAGGCTGCACGCAATGAATAATCAATTTGAGGGACAACAGAACAAATACCAATCTGTTTAATTGCTTCAGGAGAACAATTATTTTCTCGCAAAACACTTTTCAAAAAGATACCCAATTCATCAGATGTACTTATTTTAGATGTATGACGAAAACGAAGCTTGATCTCTTCCCCATCAAAAACGCCACCATAGATATGAGAATTTCCAACATCAATACAAAGAATCATAATGTCATGCATCCAGTCTAAAAAACATGATAGTAAATTGCGATGTTCATATTAGCAAGGTGTTCGCTAGAAAAAATGAAATCGCAAATTAAAAATTTTTTGATAAAAAGAAAAATACTTTGATTTTAGATCCCAGATAGAGTTTTTCGATAAGCGCCTCTCATTGTAGAGGGATTATTGTTGTTCCAAATTAAGTTGTTTGTCTTCCTGCATTTCGTTCAGTGATGCTGTGTTTTGTGTTGATGAAACTAAAAAGCTTAAATCGGTCAATCTCTTACTTTGTTTTAAAATAGCCATTAAAGGTTCAGAAGCATATAATGCCGCTTTCTCTTCTTTCGATAAGATCAAGGTACCCTCTTTAACTTCATCAAGAGCTTCTTCAAGTAAGGGTAGTACTTTATCCATCTTAGAAAATTTGTCGAATAAACATCTTAAATCACCATGAGGACACTCCTCCATTTGGGCAATTACTGCTAAATTTTGAAAAAATTTTAAAACTTCCCGATGATTCTGAGATTCAACGATTGCAGATAAACGATTATCGAGTTTTTCCATCTCAAGGGCATCTTCTTTTAATTCTTGCAATCTTTGGCTTACGTTTATTCCAAATAGTTCTCTCATCGTTTTTAAGGTAGACCCCTCATTCTTACTTTCCGATGTAGGGGCCTCCTTATTCAGAGAAACTTTATATTTTTCTGATGATAATGAGGATTGATTTTCTAATGAGTCATCCAGGGAAGGTTCAAGAGATTCCTCATTTTCATCTGTTTGGGATTTCCATAGCCCGAGTTTTTTTATTTGAGCGCTGACGATTGGCGCGAGCAGGGCAACAGCAACCCGCCCCACTACATAAAGAGCACCTAGTCCTGCGCTACCTGCAACAATACCAAGACCAACAGGAGGAAAAAATAGACTGAGTGCCAAACCGATAATAGCAACAGATGTAAGGGCTGCAGTGACACCTCTATCCATAAATGCTGCAGTTCCCAAACCTTTAAGTGTTTTCTCATCCTCCAATTTTTTATTAGAAAGCTCCTGTAACTTGGCTTTTTCAATTTCATATTTATAATTTAAGTCTTCAATTTCTTTGCAAATAGCTTTGGCATTTTCTTCATCATTTTCATCAAGTTCTTTTAATTTCTTGCTCAACAATTTAGCATTTTCCTGCATCTCCTCTAAAAGGTCCTCTTGAACCTTTATCTTTTCATTAGTTTCTCGCAACGATTTTTTAATCGTATAACGTTTGTAAATCATATTTCCTATAGAGACCAAACTAAGTATCAAACTTAAACTGGCCATAGCTAAGGCAATTGGAGGCGCTGCGGCGGGAACCAAAATGGCAGTTAAAGTCAAGCCCAATAATAATGCTGAATAAGCCCAACGTGCATTATTGGAAAGGGTAAAAGGCGGGGGATCTCCAGCAATAAGTGCAAAGAAATAAATCAAAGGAATACGAACAAAATTAACTGCTGCAACACCTAAGCCAGCATATTGAAAACCGGCACTTGCTCCTTGCAACGCTTGAGACGTATTACCCAGACTTTTGATTAGAGCTGTAGTTGCAGTACCAGAACTTCCTAAACTTTGTAAGAAACCAGAAAGTAATGGAATCTTATTTATAAGTAATCTAAGTATAAATTTTTTTTGTTCTGGAGGTACAGGAGTAATCTGCACCTTCATTGACATTTCTTCTGCAAGATTTTCTGCACTACGAAGCCTTTCTATCAAATCATTGGGTAATTTTTCTCTGCTCATTTGATTTTACTTTACATGACTTGTTTCTCTTAAATATAGCTCAAATATTATCGTCTCGTTACCTGACGATATAATTAATTTCAGTTAAATCCAAGTACAGCAATCGCTCATTTTATTTTTCATTATTAAAATTGGCATTGTCAGTACCTCAATAAAAAAGCCCTGCAATGCACAGGGCAGTAGTGGAGATTATCATCTTTATTAACATCAATTGCTCATCAAAAATTTCTTTTTGATGAGCAATTGATTAGTAGGGTTTAACAATTACTGTAGTACCAATATCAGCAAAATCTTCGTTTAACCATTTTGCTGCACTGGGTAAAACACGGATACAGCCATGGCTTGCATTATAGTTAGGTACTTCATATGCTGCATGAATAGAATAACCTCCATGGAAATGCATGCAGTATGGCATTTTTGCACCGCCATGTGTTTCTAATGGATAAATACTGGATGTACACTCTTCACCTTTTTTAGAATAAATATGGAATGTTCCAGTCACTGTACGACAGGGTTTACCTGCATCCTCACAGAAATCTTTACCCCCGGAAGCACTACCGGTATTTACCCTATTACCATCCTTATCGTAAGCAGCCCACGCTGTTGCTTTAGGGTCAAAGACAATCACTTTTTTCCCAGTCGCCGGTCTTTTCTCAGGAAAGGAATGAGCCCCCCTATGGTCAGATTTCATACTCATCGTATAATGTGTGTAGCCCGCATCATCAACTATAGGGACTGATCTATCCATGGAAGCACAGGATGTTGCTAAAGCACACACTGGGACTAACGCTAGATATTTTTTCACTTTATTTCTCCCTCTTTTTTTCTATTTATCGGGAGATTTAAAAATAGGTTTAGGTTTTTTTATAAATTTTTCCTACATTGTGTGTTTTTTATGACCTTAGAGTTTATTTAATGGTTACTTTTTTGGTTGTTTTGGGAGCATAAATTGAATGGCACTCATTAACTGTTCATCAGTACATTCAAAGCATCCTCCCCGAGGCGGCATTGCATTTAAACCCTCATCAGTATGTTTAAAGAGCACTTCCATTCCCTGTTTTAAACGTATTTTCCAATCTGCTTTTTCACCAATTCTAGGGGCACCTATAGGAATTAATGGTTTGCTCGCATGACAATTGGCGCAAAAATGATTGTAAATTTGTTCCCCTTCATCTTTGGTACCGCTAATTGATTGCAAGAACTCTTGGGGATGATGACTTTCTGCATGAACCGGTAATTGAAATATCAGTAAAATCACTACATAAATAATGAAATGAATCATAATGTAATACTCTCCTAAAAATTGGCATAATATTTGCAGTTTGCAACAAGTTATTTAAAGAGGGATTATTTGTGAAAAAGTGCATACTAAGTGTTTTACTATTTTTTGCAAGTACAGGATTACATGCTGAAGCAATGCAGGCGCCTGAAATACTAACGAATAAAATAGAACAACATATACGTAATGAGCTTTCTTCATATAAAGAAGGAATAATTCGCGTTACAGCGGATAAAATTGATTCGCGTTTAAATCTCAAAGCATGTGCTGAAGAGCAATTAGTTGTGTTTAATCCCTACCAATCTCCTATTTTAAACACCAGTACTATGGGAATAAAATGCCAAGAAAATGACAATCATTGGTCTTTATACGTTCCTGTTAAAATAACTGTATTAAAAACGATCTACGTAGCAAAACGTGCTCTTATTAAAGGAACTCTACTTTCCAATGATGATATTTATCAAACAGAAATGGATGTACAAAGATTAAATCACGGCTATTTTACTAAAAAGGATTTATTAATAGGGCAAATATGCAAACAGAATATTCCCCCAAACAGCCCGCTTAATCCGCATAATATAGAAGCAGCAAAATTGATTAATAAAGGAGAACATGTTTCTATTATTGCTAGTGATAGCAATTTAACTGTAAGTATGGATGGTATTGCTTTGGAAGAAGGTTCACTGGGTGAAACCATTAAAGTACGCAATCTTTCTTCCAAAAAAATTATTGAAGCTCAGATTACTGACTCAAAGAAAGTGAATGTTATTATTTAAGAACTAGGGCTACTTACGTTTCACTAACTTGAGCCAAAATGGCCTGATTTTCGGATACCGAAGTGCAGCATACACACAATATGTAAGACTCGGAACATAAATCAGGACAGCTTAACCAAGATAATAGAAATGCAAACATACCTTTTAATTAAATTTACTAAAGATTTTTACAAAATAGCCGATACATTTAGAAGTCGAACGTGATTGAGGATAAATTATGTTTAATCAAATCAGTGATGCAGTTCCTGTAAAAACTCTAGAGGCAGACAATCGTTTAAAAATAAAACACCAAGAAAAAATCCAAAGTTTGATTGAGGATTCCTCATCACATGTCAATATTAGTGATACCTCCAAACAGTTAGAAGCTATAAAAAACTCTCTTCGGGAAGTTTCTGAAATCAATGAGGCACGAGTTTTATATTTTAAATCTGAAATAGCACTCGGAAACTATCAGATTGATAGTGACAAAATTGCCATGAAAATGTTAAATGTAGAACCTGCATAAATTCTAAGGGCAATAATTATATGGATCATAAGATAAAAACATTGAGCAGCCATTTGGAACAAGAAATTAATTGGATAGAGTCACTCAATTCTTTGCTGGCTGAGGAGAAAGAAATTCTCACCTCCCGTGAATTTAATAAGCTTGAAGAATTCGCGAATAAAAAACAGGAATTATCAAGTAAGTTAGAAGAAAGTGCCAAACAACGCTTGCAACTTATTAACTATACGAATCCCAATCAAGATATGAACCTCGTTTTAACTGAGTTTCTTAAAGAGTGCACTGTTGAGGAAACAAATCAAATCAATGAATTAAATACTAAGCTTGCTGAACTACTAACATGCTGTCGTGAATTAAATGCAGTAAATGGACAAATAATAGCCAACAATCTTTATGTCCGTCAAGAAATTGTCAATACACTGTCAGGAAATCAAGCAAATGCAGTCAGTGTTTATACTTCCACTGGAAATATTCAATCACCAAAAGACAATACACATCATCAGGAAGCCTAAAAATATTGAGCAAAATTTCTTCTGGGTGACAGTAAAGCTGTAGCCCAGAAAAAATTAATCAACTTCTTTCTTATTGGGTAGCAGGTGCACTCCATCAACGATTTGTCTTTATAGCTTTATTTTTTAGCAGGCATAGTATTGTCTTGCATTTTTAGAGAGTAGGTTAAATCAAAATGATCCAACCTACTTGCTATGCGCTGCAAATTCCATTAAAAATCCGAGGATTTACTTCATGCGAAGGGCACCATCCAAACGGATCACTTCGCCATTCATCATTCCATTTTCAATAATATGTGCAACTAACGAAGCAAATTCATCGGGTTTACCAAAACGTTTGGGGAAAGTCATGGTTGCCACCAAATTATCTTGTACCTCTTGTGGCATATTTAATAGCATAGGTGTCGCTATTAATCCAGGTGCAATAGTATTTACGCGAATGGCGAACTGAGCAAGCTCTCGCGCAGCAGGTAAGGTCATTGCCACAACCCCTCCTTTGGAAGCACTATATGCGGCTTGACCAATTTGGCCTTCAAATGCTGCAATAGAGGCTGTGTTAATAATAACACCACGTTCCTGGGAATTACTTTCTAACTCCAAGCTGGTCATTGCATGTGCTGCAACTCTCATTACATTGAAAGTACCAATAAGATTAACATCAATCACCTGTTTAAAGACAGCCAAAGGCATAGCACCTTCTTTCCCAACAATACGCTTAGCAGGAGCAATACCTGCACAATTCACACACACTCTCGGTGTTCCTAATTGCTCTATTGTTTGTTGCATCGCCTTTTCAACTGATTCATCACTGGTTACATCACAGCTGATAAATAAATCGGCTTCACTTTGGTCATCTGCTTGCTTATCCCATACCACAACACGCATTCCACACTTCTGTAAGTATTGAACACTTGCTTTGCCCATACCAGAGGCGCCACCTGTAATCAAGGCGATTTGATTCGTAAAATTCACTATGATTCTCCATAATTTGTAGCCTGGGTGCAGCGTAGCAGAACCCGGGTTAACAAACATAGAATTCCCGGGTTCCGCTACGCTGCACCCAGGCTACAATTAACTAGGATCTGCTACATTTCGCGAGCTTGACCCAAAATGGTCTGGTTTTCGAGTACCGAAGCGCAGCATACATGCAACGCAGAAAATCAGGTCAGTTTGGCCAAGATAGTAGAAATGCAAACAGATCCTTAAAAAAACTCCTTACTCAATTGTTTGAACTCAGGAGTCCCAGCCTTTCTTAACCATTCGAAAAAAACCATTTCCGTGGTAACCAAATGAACTCCTGCATGTTTCATTCGTTTCAATCCATATTTCATATTTTGTTCACCACGGCAACTCACTGCATCGGCAACAACAAAAACATCATATCCTGCATCTTTCATTTCCAGCGCAGTTTGTAAGATACAAACATGTGTTTCAATACCAATAAGAATTAATTGTTTTTTATGAAATTGCTTTAAGCGCTCTGCATATTTAGGCTCGCTCATGCAAGAAAAATTTACTTTATCAACAACACATTCTTGCTGATTAAAATAGGATTGAAATTGTTTCAAAGTTGTCCCAAGACCTTGTGGATATTGTTCACTCACTAAAATGGGGACATTAATTCGTTTGGCTAATTTTAAAAGCCATTCGCAACGCGCGATAAATGCTTCACTATCTAATACGGCTGGTGTTAATTTTTCTTGCACATCAACCAATAATAAGAGTGAATCCTCTTTATTAAGTAACATCCTTATTCTCCTTAGGCGCATAATTTGAAGATCTTGAAATTAAAGCTAGGCCTGTTTCCATTTCGCTTGAGCAAAAATGGCCTTATTTTCGAGTACCGAAGCGCAGCATACACAGAGTATGTGAACATCGGAACACAGAAAAGCAGGTCAGTTTAGCTAGTAGAAATAGAAACAGACCTTAATGCCTGGGTGAAATGAATCACAAACCAGGCTATAAGTCCATCAGTAGAGGAATTTTCAGTAAATCACTAAACCCCAGCGATATCAATTGTTTTCATTTTAACATCCATCTGCTTGTTATTTCGCTGAATGGATACCGTTATTTGTTCCCCAACTTTTATATCGGTAAGCATATTGTATAAAACATCATAGTTAGGAACTGCATGTCCATTTAATGCTACGATAATATCACCTAACTCGATATGCCCCCAAGCATCTCGGTGAGTACCGCGCAAATGAGCTTTATCTGCGGGTGTATTGCGTATCACGTCTGCAATTAATATTCCTTTGCGTATGCCTAATCGATGAGCAATACTCGGTGGAACACTTTGAATACCAATCCCGGACAATACGACTCGCCCATTTTTAATAATTTGCGTCACGATACGATCAATATCATCTGCTGGGACAGCAAAACCAATTCCAGCAGACGAACCTGATTGGGAATAAATCATAGTGTTCATACCAATTAATTGTCCAGCACTATTCAATAATGGGCCTCCTGAATTGCCTGGATTAATTGGCGTATCTGTTTGAATCATATTACGAATTGTAACCCCGCCAATGCCTGGAACTTTTCTACCCAAAGCAGAAATCACACCTTTAGATAAACTATGATCCAGACCAAAAGGATTACCAATCGCAATTGCCTTTTGCCCTACCATGAGATCATTAAGATGTACTATTTCAAACGGTTTAAATTCTTTTAGCAGCGCCAAGGCTTGTGGTGATTCAATCTTTAATACAGCGATATCCTTACGTGGCTCTGCTCCGACGACTTTAACAGGTACCGTCAACTTACCTAAAGTAATTGCCAATTTATCAGCACCCTTAATCACGTGAAAATTGGTAACTATATACCCATTATTATTCCAGACAATTCCAGAGCCTGCTCCATCGGATACTTGCTTTTTCTGTAATGATCTATTGGTTATTGTTGCTAATCTGTGAACATATACTACCTTAGGGGATGCGTCATGAAAAACTTGTACCGTATTTTGTTCATCAGGAAGAAGGGAATTTACACTTGTACTATGTCCTGGTAAAGCCAGAATAGAACATAGCATAAAAGTAATAAACCATAAAAAACGTTCTCTTGCCATCAATATATCTCCACCAATTAGGACCATATGCGTGCATTTCTCCAAATGCAGGTGAATTGTAATATATAACGACAAAAATGTCATCAAATGAGTCAGAAGAATAATTTTCACGCAAATGTCATTGAGTGAGTTTTCTCTTCCTCTTTCTTTTTTTCTTGTTGATTAACATCATCATGCTGCTCATCTTGGTGTACTTTATCTCGTGGCTTAGCCTCGTTATGCACTACATCTTCCTGTTTCTCAGGCACCGGATCATTTATTTCGTGTTGTATTTTATCTACGTTCGCTCGTGACACATTCTCTACTCGCGTTTGCACCAGCGAAATTCCGGGAGTTACTGATACTCCAAAATATTGCATCAAAAATTGTATTGGCATCATGAGCATATCTTTAAAAGTCATAGTTGATGCTTCCATGCTTTTCACAGCCACAATTTCTGTATCATCGATATGACGTAAATATACTTTTTCCAACAAAGCTGAATGCTGTTTGTACACACTATCCAAACTGGCATTCCGTGACTTTTCCTGGTTCAAAAGATATCTTTGAAAATCAGTATGGGCATCCCATAGAGAAGCTCTTCTTTCTTGTAATTCTTTGAGCTCACTATCATAGAATGCTATTTTATGATCAATTTCTTCTCTTAATCGATCACACGCAGTTTTCCGCTCAGATGAAACAGCCCCACTAACTATTGAGTCTGACTCTTTCACAATAACTTTGGCATAACGCTCAACAAGCTCTGTTTTTTTGTTTAAAATCTCTTCTATTTTAGTATCTATATACCTAATTGCTTCTTTATTAGCTCCTAGCACTTGGTAATGAGAGTCGAATCGCTTCTCATTTTGCATTTGCGCGCGGATTTGCTCCAGTTCCATTACTTCTTGGGTCAATGCCCTGCTTTGTGCCATATCATTTAACTGCTTGTCTCGGCTTAACAGGATTTGTCTTATAAATGCCGCCAAAATAACAACAGCCCCCAATGCTGCAGTACAAATAAGTGCTATACTGACTGGCTCCATAGTCAACTCCTTTAATTGGACAAATGAATCAATTGAGTATGAATTTCAACAGCAAAATACTGACTAAAAGTTTGGAGTGAATCCATCAATGGCCATTGATCGGGCTGACTTGACATACGACTCATCGCTGCTGCAAAAATGGAAATATAGTTCTCTTTGATAAAGGGTTTTATCTCAGTCAAATTAGAAAAATTTTTCACCAAAGCAGTAGCATTTTCTTCCAAGTGTGATAATTCTACCTTTTCAATAACTCCGACCAAATTATCTTGGTCCTCCATTGTTTTTTTAATCCAGTTAAGTAAAGCCACACGAGGTTTAATGAACAGTAATTGATGACTTGTTTCTATTGAAGGTTCCATTAACACAATATGGTTGTGCAATTCAAATTTAAAGCAACAAAGAAAATCAAGAAAATTAGTTTCAATTTCATTGCGTGCTTTATCACCTAGCCAACGACAAATTTCGTGGCGAAACATTGTTGAAAAATGCTTTTCTATTTCATCCAGGGTCGCATCATCTGAGTTTTGTTTGTGTAATACATATGCGGTATTGTCAATTTGCAATAATCTAAGATCTGGTAACTTTGCTTCAGGTAATTGCGAAGCAAGAAATGATAAAAAAACAGCTGTAGGTTTTAATACCACGATTTCATGTTGGCGGTCGTGCATCGATCTCTCCTTAGATTTGACCTAAATCACCTACCAACAAATTACAGCACACACCTAAATGCATTGAGCCTGCAATCTATCTTAAGATCTTTTTTGCTCTGTGGCATTCAATTCAGCCCCTATTTTAAAATTAAAAAAATCTTAAAAAAACTCACAGCGTCAATGCATTAAGTGAATTCGCTACAATCTTTAGCAAATGATTCAGCTGACTTTACTCATCCTGAGTACAGCAAAGGCCCCTATTTAAAACGATAGACTATATATCGACACTTAGCGAGTCATCTTTAATTTTTTGATGACCTAGGTGAAATTTTATCATTTAACTTATGAAATATTTTAATAACTTATTGAAATTAATTAAATTTTTATGAGATAACATGTCATATCCAAGCAAGCATTTATTCCAAAAAGAAAGATATGCAAGTATCAAATTCAGAATTCATTAAGATAATATGTTCATTTTATAACCCAATTGATTTATAATATTTCTTTTTGCCAAAATTATTGTGGTCGTTATCATGTATAACAAATTAGAAGCAACACATCAACTTGAAGAAACTCAGAAAAAACGGATTCAACTTTTATCCAAAATCCAACAACTGCCGACTAAGGAATTAAATGAATGCTTCGCATTTTGGTTAGGAAATGATCCCATCAAAAAAGGAGATCTGGAACCTTATAAAACAGACAAGCCTTTTGTTTTTGTAGGAACTTCTATTTTTGGTGCTATTGCTTTGGCCTGTAATTTAGGGGAAAAAGTAAGTAGTGTGCCGCAAGTAATTATTGTTGACTTAAGTCCACAAGTTGCAGACAGTTGGGATTTAATTAAAACCTATTTTGGTTCAAGTACTGAAACTGAACCAACATCATTTGTTAATGGCTTTATTCGATTTTTAAAGGAAAAAAACATACACCAGTTTTCTATGGATATTTATGATGATGAGTCATTTCAACAATTGCATGCTTTACTTATGAATCTAATGGAAAAATATGGCTTTACACGTGTTAAAGAGATGATCAATGATGCGATCATTCTAAAACAAAGCTGGGCTCATAAGGAAACATTTCAACAAATTCGCGAAGTCTATGCTGATTTAAATATTTATGCTTATCCTTCTAATATTATTCATAGTATTGGCGATTTGAAAACTCAAAAGGACGTTGCACAGTGTGTTGAAATTCTGAAACCCGTTTTATCAATTCAAACGAATCTGGATAATGGAGAACCCAAAAAATTTCATTTAATTGAAAAGAGCACTATCTCATCAATTATGAGGGCTTTAGGCCCAGGCCCTTTTCTTAAAGAAGAGGAACAATTACAATTTAACAATGAGTTTTATACTACTAGTCCAAGTTCATTCTTTTATCAGCCAGCTGAGAAACAAGGATCAGGAAGCATTCTTCAACTCTCTTCATAAATATAACTTAAATGGTACTGAGTACAATACTCAAGTGAGACTACGAGTATGCATCATTTAAATGGATATTAATGATCATTACTCATTGACCTGGAGCATTACTTTTTTTACAGTACGTCCACAATAAAGCATCAAAGAATTGCTCGCGTGGACAAACAAAATTTGTACAAAAAATTTAGTCAACCATTACTACAATGGTATGCCCTATACGGACGTAATAATCTTCCCTGGCAACAACCCCGAACACCCTACAGAGTATGGCTTTCTGAAATTATGCTTCAGCAAACTCAAGTACAAACCGTTATCCCTTATTTCGAACGTTTTATGCAGCGATTTCCCAACATAGATGCTTTGGCTCAAGCAAACGATGATGAGGTACTTTCTTTGTGGTCAGGACTTGGTTATTACAGCCGTGCCCGAAATCTTCATCAAACCGCAAAAATAGTGATGCAACAGTATGGTGGTGTATTTCCTGATGATTATCAGTTACTAAAAGAATTACCAGGAATTGGTCCATCTACTGCAGCAGCTATTGTGTCACAAGCCTTTAACCAACCTGTCGCGATTCTTGATGGAAATGTTAAACGAGTTTTAACTCGTTTTTTCAGAATTAAAGGTTATCCTGAACAAGCACAAGTAAAAAAAACACTGTGGGAACTGGCTGACTCGTGCATGCCTCATGAAAATTGCGCTGATTATACTCAAGCAATTATGGATTTAGGTGCACTATGCTGCACTTCAAAAAAACCGGATTGCCTTAATTGTCCTCTTCAGAACAATTGTCTTGCATTGAAATACCAAGAACAACATCTCTATCCTGAAAAAAAAGTAAGAAAACCCATACCTATTCAATACCAACAATTTCTGGTTTTACACAATGAACAAGGCCACATTTATTTAGAAAAAAGACCTCCTATAGGGTTATGGGGTGGCTTATGGTGTTTACCCAGTCTGGATGAAGGAGATTGTCCCCTGGATTTTATTCGTCTGAATTATGATTTATCCGGAGACTCACCACAGCAACTTTTAAATTTTAAACATCGTTTTAGCCATTTTCATTTGGAAATCAATGCGCTGAGCATAAAAACTAAAGCATTAGGCAACATAATGTCTGAGCAACAAGGGCAGTGGTTTGCAAAAGAGCAAATACATTCTATAGGATTAGCTCAACCCACCAGCAAAATATTATCGTTTCATTACACTATGTTATTTAAAAAACGATAAGTTTCGTAAGTAATCTATTAATCCGAGCTAAAACTATAATTGATTCAATGCATTAAATATAGCTCTATCCAGACCAAGCTCATTTAACTTAATGAGCCCCCGCTGGCTAATATTTTAATCGCTACTTTTGCATCAGGTTGGCCTAAATTAGCAGCAGCATTTATCCAAAACCAAGCTTTTTTTCGGTCTTCTACTACTCCTTTACCATAATAATACATATAACCTACAGCATATTGCGCATCAGGTTGACCTTGCTGAGCTAATGGTTTTAAACGGATAAAAGCCTTACGGTAATCTTCGACTCTGAAACTATCAATTCCTTCACGCAAATTAATTTTGTTAGTGACAGCACATCCAGCAAGAGCAGAAATAAAAATTACACCGATTAATCGATTAAATAAACGTCTCATAAATTTTTATCCCCTTCCAAAGGCTTTGCTACTGGCTCAAAGATTAATTCATTTTTGGGTAAACTTAAACTCTCTAAAGTACCATTACGTTCAACCAAAATCCCGGCAGCCATAATACGTTTGATCACAGCACCACCAGGTATCGTATCACCCAATTTATAAGTGCTTTCCTCTCCATTCGCAGAACGAATGATGACTTGGGAGTCATCTATCTTATTAGCAAATAAGATCCCTACTAAAGTAACATTCAACATGGATTTTTTAATACTGGATAAATTATTTGAAACATAAACGCCAAATAAAGAAGAGTGTAAAATCGCATCAAAGGAATTCTGTTTTGCTATCACCGGCATCTCTTTTGTGGTTTCAGGTACCGTCTGACGAGTTATAGGGGAAAAGATTAAAGTAGCGTATTCAGCGATAATCAGTACGGAAAACAATGAAATCAAGACAATAATAATCCATTGTGCGTATTTTGCTGAAAATAAAGCATGAAGATCAAATTTCATTGCCAAAACGACCCCTGAACTATTAATTGCCTGTACATGAAAACTTCGCTATGCCCTGACTAAACCCCAAAAAAGTAGAACTTGCCTATACATACAACCCCCACTAGAATATCCTACATAAACCACTCTGAAAAGATCACTCTTTGCTAATGCAAGAAAGTATCGACATAAAAATTTTACAGCCCTTAAGGATAGTCCAATGAAAAAGCATCACTTTGAAACTCGAGCCATTCATGCTGGCCAGGAACCATGTCCAAGTACCGGTGCAGTTATGACTCCTATCTATGCAACATCTACCTACAAACAAATGGCTCCAGGGGAACATCTTGGCTATGAGTACTCTCGTACACATAATCCAACTCGTGGAGCCTATGAAGGATGTATCGCCAGTTTGGAGTCAGGTGAGCGTGGTTTTGCTTTTGCTTCTGGAATGGCTGCAATCAACACAATTATTGATTTATTAGATGCAGGAGATCATGTTGTTGCCATGGATGATCTTTATGGAGGCACATTCCGTTTATTTGATAAGGTTAAAACACGCACATCTGGATTATCCTTTTCTTTCATAGACATGTCTGACACGCGCAATATAGAGGCTGCGATTACCCCCAAAACCCGTATGATCTGGGTAGAAACACCCTCAAATCCCATGTTAAAACTGGCTAATTTACGTGAAATAGCAGTGATAGCAAAACGCCATAATCTTATAGCAGTTGCAGACAACACTTTTGCAACTCCCTGGATTCAGAAACCTATAGAGTTAGGATTTGACATCGTACTGCATTCAGCAACTAAATACCTTAATGGTCATTCAGACGTAGTCAGTGGGGTTGTAGTTGTTGGTGATAATCCTAATTTAGCAGATAAAATTGCTTTCCTGCATAACTCCTGCGGCGGAATTGCAGGTCCATTTGATAGTTTTCTTGTTTTAAGAAGTCTGAAAACTTTATCGTTGCGTATGGAAAGACATTGCGAGAACGCACTTCATTTAGCAAATTGGTTGAGTACGCAATCTAAAGTAAAAAAAGTTATTTATCCAGGCCTTACAAACCATCCCCAACATGAGTTAGCTAAAGAACAAATGCACGGATTTGGCGGCATGATTTCCATGGTAATTGATGGCGGCATTGATGCAGCCAAACATTTTCTTGCTCGTTGTGAGTTGTTTACGCTCGCTGAAAGTTTAGGTGGTGTAGAAAGCTTGATAGAGCATCCAGCAATTATGACTCATGCGTCTATACCTCCAGAAAAGCGTAAAGCGTTGGGCATAGAGGATGGATTTATTCGACTCTCTGTAGGCATAGAACATGTGAAAGATTTACAAGCTGATTTGGAATATGCGCTTGCATATTAAAGCGAGGATGCCATTGGCTAGCCTGGGTGCAGCGCAGCGAAACCCGGGGGAGTTCTTAATCAGTTGACCCGGGTTTCGCTGCGCTGCACCCAGGCTACAAATGACACAGGAAAAATAGATGCAGACTTTACAAACTCTAATTGAACACGCTTTTGAACAACGCCAAACATTATCAATTGATACAGCATCTCCTGAACTTATTGCGGCGGTGAATGAAGTACTTTCTTGTTTGGACAACGGCCAGTACCGAGTTGCGGAGAAAATAAATAATGAATGGGTAGTTCATCAGTGGATAAAAAAAGCGGTTCTTTTATCTTTTAGACTTTATCCCAATCAAGTGATTGATTCAGGTTTCTGTCAGTTTTATGACAAAGTACCCCTCAAATACAACAACTATACTGAAGAACAATTCAAACAAACAGGAGTGCGCGTGGTTCCGCATGCCATAGTTCGCAAAGGTGCTTACATTGCAAAAAACTGCGTTTTAATGCCATCTTATGTCAATGTAGGCGCATATATTGATGAAGGTGTCATGGTTGATACCTGGGCGACTGTGGGTTCTTGCGCTCAAATCGGCAAAAACGTGCACCTTTCAGGTGGAGTAGGCATAGGCGGTGTTTTAGAACCCTTGCAAGCCAACCCCACAATTATCGAAGACAATTGTTTTATCGGTGCCCGCTCAGAAGTCGTCGAAGGCGTTATCGTAGAACGAAACTCCGTATTATCTATGGGTGTCTACTTAGGACAAAGCACTAAAATATATAATCGTCTCACTGGAGAAATTACTTATGGCCGTATTCCGGCAGGATCAGTGGTAGTCGCAGGGAGTCTGCCCAGTGAAGACAAAAGTTACAGTTTGTATTGTGCGGTCATTGTAAAACAGGTAGATGAAAAAACAAGAGCAAAAGTAAGCATTAATGAACTATTGAGAGCAAGTTAGCATGACGAAAGTATCTCCTGATCTAGAGGCAGACTTACAAGAAATCGTAACAAAACTTGTTCATTTTCCCTCGATTACACCTGAAGATGCGGACTGCCAAGAATTTATGATCCATTTTTTGGAACAAGCAGGATTTACTTGCCAACGTATGAATAAAGGGCCTGTTTCCAACTTCTTTGCTTCTTATGGAGAATCAGGCCCTTTGCTTGTATTTGCTGGTCATACCGACGTGGTTCCTGTGGGTGACCTAGCAAAATGGCTGTCTGATCCTTTTATAGTGGAAAATAAAAATGGAATGCTCTATGGGCGTGGTGTTGCTGACATGAAAGGAAGTCTTGCGTGCATGCTGCTTATGGCACAACGATTCGTAAATACTTATCCCAAATTTCAGGGAAGATTAGGTTTCCTTATCACTAGCGGTGAAGAAGGTAATGATTATGATATGGGCACACCTTATGTCATGCAACTCCTGGAAAATCAAGGCATTCACATTGATTATTGCATTGTAGGGGAGCCATCAAGTACTCATCGAGTGGGTGATGTAATCAAAATTGGCAGGCGTGGTTCATTAAGTGCCCAAATTACCTTACATGGGAAACAAGGGCATGTCGCCTACCCTCATTTGGCAGACAACCCAATACATAAAATTAGTCCCGCACTTGCGAAGCTGACCACAACACTTTGGGATCAGGGTAACGATCATTTTCCGCCAACATCCATGCAAATTACCCACCTCCAATCAGGAGGCCATGCTGCAAATATAATTCCTGGAGAGTTGGTTCTACACCTGAATTTTAGATACTCAACAGAACAAACACACCGCTTATTAAAAGAAAAAGTCATTGCTACTTTTCAAGAGCACGATCTGAATCCTATTATTGAATGGCGTCTAAGTGGTGAACCTTTCTTGACTTCCCAAGGTGCCTTATTGGAAAGCTGTAAGGAAGCAATCCTCGCACACACTGGAAATTCACCGGAACTTTCTACCAGTGGTGGAACATCTGATGGCCGCTTCATTGCACCTTATGGTGTTGAAGTAGTAGAACTCGGACCCGTTAATACCACCATTCACCAAGTAAATGAATGTGTTTCCTTAAGTGATCTGTATCAATTAGAAATTTTATATTTTTCGATCTGCGAAAAATTATTAATTAATTAATGTTGTAGTCTATACTTTGAGAAATACAGTTGAATTTATTGCAATTTTGTAGCTTTGTAGCCTGGGTGCAGCGAAGCGAAACCCGGGGGTTTCTAAATAAATTCCTGGGCTTCGCTCGCTGCACCCAGGTTTTTATAGCTTCACTTACTAAGCTTTAGGACAAGACGCAAGTGAATGAGGCGAAGGAGTGTATATATAAGCCGAGTGAGCTTGCAACGCAGTATAAACTTAGTTGGCGAGGCTATAGAGGACGATTCTATAAAAAGGAGAGACAAGCATGAAAGGTTGCAAATTAAGCCCTGTGGGTCTAGGTCTTGCATTTGGGGTTCTTTGGGGCATATCTATTTTAATGCTGGGGCTACTTGCTTACTATTATACCTACGGACATGGTTTTGTAGTTGCAGTAGGTTCTTTATATCCTGGATATGAGCCTTCAATCAAAGGAAGTTTATTAGGAGCTGTTATAGGCTTCATTGATGCATTCATCACAGGCTTTCTGATTGCTTGGCTATATAATTTGTTTAGTGGCTGCAAGTGCGTCTGTTGTGACAAGCAAAAGGATGTGGAAGTAAAAGATGTCAGAGTAAAAAAAGAGCCGAAAGTAAAAAAGGTTGAGAAGTAAAATAGTAGTTGAACTCTGGTGCTGGCTTGCAAAGCCCAGCACCAGAGTTCAAAGAATCTCAGGTTAGTAACCTTTAGCTCAACCTACATAAGATGCAAGTGATTAGTTTACAACATGCCATGTACCATCTGGCTGACGGCATGCACTACCACGTAATGTTTGTGGTTTTCCATCAATGATTGCCTTAGTTAGATACTCACGGCAAGGCAAGCGTTCACGATAATAAGTACGGGTAGGTTGTACTGTATAACTATTTCCAGTGTCTGGGTTTGACCAATGTACTGATTTGCCGGTGGGTGCAGTTTCTAAGGCACGTTGCATTTCCATTCTATCCACTTTATCCATATATTTACCAATTTGACCACCTAAATAAGCACCAGCAATAGCACCACCTGCTGTTGCAGCCAATTTAGCTGCAGGGCCACCACCAAATTGGCTTCCAATCAATCCGCCGATAACTCCACCTGAGATAGTACCTACGTCTTCATGATTCATTGAGGCACAACCAACCAATAATAAAGACAATGATGCAACAGCTATTTTTTTCATAACATATCACCCAATTAAAAGGTTATAGAAATCGGTTGTAATTCTAACATCACGCTCAGTTATTATCCATAGTTAAGAGAAATCTAAATATTTTAGCCTGGATGTAGCAAAGCGAACCCCAAGTTTACCTAAGCTCCACATCATTGCTTCCAGGCTACAATGTGCGCGGATTACAATCAAAAATAATTCATTTAATCGTGACGCACTCGCTCAGAAATCTGACATAATAATTCATAACCTGAAGTTCCTGCTGCTTGTGCAATTCGCTCAACTAAAATATGTATCCCCCAAAGCTCAACAGGTGCTCCAGGTTTTATTTCGGGATGATCTGTTAAGTCTACAGCAAGCATATCCATTGAAACTCGCCCTACAATAGGAACCTCTTTGCCTTGCACCCAAACCGGGGTATTTGCCGCAATATGCCGTGGATAACCATCACCATAACCCGCAGCAACAATACCAATGATGGAAGGTTTTTCGCTTTTCCAAATACCACTATACCCAACTTGAGCCAAAGGAGGATTATGATGAACTGCACTAATTGCTGAAACAAAACGCATTACAGGAAGCAAACCCAAATCAATTGCAGTCTGATCGGCAAAAGGTGACACACCATAAAGCATAATACCAGGCCTGACAACATCCATATGAGTTTGTGGAAAAGAAATAATAGCAGCTGAATTGGCAACACTGCGTTGGCTAAACCCAGAGACAGAAATACTCTCAAACAAAGTAATTTGCTGATAATTTTCTATACGTTCAGGTTCATCTGCACACGCTAAATGGGTCATCAAGCCAATCTCTTTATCCACCCAAGGACAAGACTGCAATGCATCCATTACTCCTTGCAATTCATGAGTCTTAAAACCCAAACGATGCATGCCCGTATTCACTTTAACCCAAAGTTTTACCGGCGTATCCAGAGGGGTATTTAAAAGCCACTGCACTTGATGCGGTTGATGAATCACGCATCCAAATTGATGCTGTGCTACCACCTTAAATTCATCAGGACTAAATATGCCTTGAAATAGAATACAATGAGTTCGTATTCCAATTTTACGAAGAACTAGGGCTTCCTCAATACAAGCGACACCAAAAGCATCTACATGTCCTTCCAATATTGGTGCTACAACATGTACACCACAACCATAAGCATTGGCCTTAACCATAGCAATTATTCTCTTGCCTGGGGCAAAATGTCTTATTCGCGTTAAGTTATGATGTAAAGCGCTTGGCTCTATCACCAGTTTGGTAGGTCTGGACACCTAATCTACCCCTTGATAACCATTATAAGCTAAATCTTCAAAACGAGTGTATTTACCAATAAAGGCTACACGAACCTTACCAATTGGACCATTTCTTTGTTTGGCCACAATGATTTCTGCTGTTCCCTTATCTGGACTGTCTTCATTATAGACTTCATCTCGATAAATAAAACAAATTAAGTCGGCATCTTGTTCGATCGCACCAGATTCACGCAAATCAGACATAACAGGACGTTTATCTGCGCGTTGTTCCAAACTTCGGTTCAACTGGGATAAAGCAATAACCGGTACCTGTAGTTCTTTTGCAAGCGATTTAAGACTACGTGAAATTTCAGATATTTCTGCTGTTCTATTATCAGCGTTAAACCCGGGCACTTTCATTAATTGCAAATAGTCTACCACAATTAGACCCAAGTTACCTTGATCCTTGGCCAGCCGCCTGGCTCGCGCACGCATTTCCCCAGGACTTAAAGCGGGGGTATCATCTATAAATAAAGGGGCTTCCGAAAGCATATGTACGGCTGAGGTCACGCGAGGCCAATCATCATCATCCAGTTTACCCGTTCTAATCTTATGCTGATCAATGCGCCCTAAAGAAGACATCATTCTCATGGCCAAAGAATCCGCCGGCATTTCCATAGAAAAAACAAGCACAGGTTTTCCAGATTTAATCGCACCATGTTCTGCCATATTCATAACTAAAGTCGTTTTACCCATGGAAGGACGACCCGCAACAATAATTAAATCAGAAGGTTGCAATCCTGAAGTCATTTCATCCAAATCAGACAAACCTGTGGCAAGCCCAGTAATTGCATCACCATTATGATAAAGTGCATCAATTTTTTCCACTGCACGAACTAAAATTGATTTTATATTTTCAGGCCCGCCATCGCCGCCTGTTTGTTCGCCTATAGCAAAAACTTTAGTTTCTGCCATATCAAGAAGCTCAGGAACTTGTCTACCTCCAGGATTATATGCTGAATCAGCAATTTCGGTGGCTACAGTAATAAGCTGTCTCTGCACTGATTTTTCGCGAACTATATCAGCATAAGCAGATACGTTAGCAACGCTGGGGGTATTATTAGCCAATTCGAACAAATAGGCTTCCCCACCAGCATCATCTAATTCGTTATGAGACTTTAATGCATCAAGCAAAGTCACTACATCAAAAGGTTGATCTTTTTTTACCAAAGTGGAAATTGCTCGAAATAAAATTCGATGCTCGGTGCGATAAAAATCTGCTTCACATAATTTATTACTGACTTTGTCCCAAACCTGATTGTCCAACATTAATCCACCAATAATGGATTGCTCCGCTTCCACTGAATGAGGAGGGCGTTTTAATGGATCAACTGTTTTTTTGGAATTTTGCAGATCGTACATAGTCGTGATGTAATGAGAAACTTGGAACAAGGTCTATTGTAATGTTCTTTTACATAGATGTCATCCCGAACAAAGCCGTTCGGGATGAATTATGTTGTTAAGCTACTGTTTTTTCCAAACTTGAGTACGTCCCAATAAGGAAATACCCAGATATCCTCGGACTAAAAGTTTATTTCCCTGAGCAGTGATTTTAGCGCGATAGATTTTCCCTGATTTAGGATCTAAAATAGAGCCACCGCCCCACTCATTATCCCCTTCTTGCTTTAATCCCCACATAAAGGTCAATCCTTCAACTTTTTTTCCTTTAAACATACCAGGACAATTTTGGCAAATTCCAGTATCACCTGGTTGTGGAAATACCTTATTAATAACTGCACTTAAAGTACCACCCGACTCACTAATGGTAACAATGGCTCTTTTCTTACCGGTTTTATCATCAATTGTGACCCACTTACCTACTGGCGATGCGGCAAGTGCTGCAGGTAAATAAAACACAGCAACAAAAAAACCACAAGCTAGCTTCCATAAGTTCATAATTTTCTCCATGTTTACAATCATTTAATAGCTTATGCTATGATTGAATACTATGCCAGCATTAACGAAGTAATTTTTTATAAATGAGTGTGCCATGTAATCTGGGTGCGTAGCAGAACCCGGGATTAAGAAGTTTGTTGATATCGTAAACACGAGTTCCGCTGCGCTGCACCCAGGCTACAAGGGTAATCACATTATATTTAGGGAGTCTGTTTCCAATTCGTTCTCTTGAGTCATTGGAAACAGGCCCTACTCTAATGGCGTAAAAAACCGCTCTACATCTTCTTCGCTTAAAGCCATTGCTTTGGCCGGATCAGCAGATAAAACCCCTTCAACTAATTGTCTCTTTTTCTCTTGCATTCCTAAAATAGCTTCTTCCACTGTACCCGAAGTAATTAATTTATAGACAAATACGGGATTTTCCTGACCTATTCGATGTGTTCTATCTGTAGCTTGGTCTTCTACTGCAGGATTCCACCAGGGATCATAATGAATTACTGTGTCAGCACGCGTTAAGTTAAGCCCCGTGCCGCCTGCTTTCAAGCTGATAAGAAAAATTGGAACTTTTCCTTCCTGAAATTTTTCTACCATTGCTTGTCGATGTACTGTTTGGCCTGTTAACTTTAAATAATCATAACTTCTCGCATGCAATTCATCTTCAATTAACTGCAACATGGAAGTAAATTGTGAGAAAACCAGGACCCGCCTTCCTTCGCCTATCAAGTTATCCAACAGATCCATTAATGTCTCAAGTTTTGCAGAAGTACCATGAGCAATAGCTGCTGCGGGTAAAGACAATAATCTGGGATCACAACAAACCTGCCGTAATTTCAATAACGCATCCAGCAAAAGGATATGGCTTTTACCCAATCCCTGTTTTGCAATCGCATCACGAACTTTTTTCTCCATACTCATTCGAATTGCTTCATATAGATCACGCTGTGGCCCAATAATTTCTATAATACGCGTCATTTCTGTTTTAGGAGGTAATTCACGAGCTACCTGATTTTTTGTTCTCCTCAATATAAAAGGCTGTACTCTCTTTGTCAGCACCTCTCTTCTATTCAAATCAGCATATTTCTCAATAGGAGTTCGGAACCAGAGTCTAAATTGCTTCGCGTCACCCAATAAGCCAGGCATCAGAAAATGAAACAAAGACCATAATTCACCCAAGTGATTTTCCAAAGGCGTGCCTGTCAGGCATAAACGATGGGTAGCATGTAACTGCTGAATAATCTGTGTCGTTTTCGTACGTGTATTTTTAATAAATTGCGCTTCATCCAAAATCAGATAATAAAAAGAATAAGTTACAAATTTCTCTTTATCTCGGTGGATCAATCCATAAGTAGAAACAACGATATCATAGTCATCAAAATTATCCTGATGGCGCTCGGAACCATGATAAATTAAAACCTTTAATGATGGAGTAAAACGTTTTGCTTCAGCCTCCCAGTTCCCCACAAGACTTGTTGGCGCAACAATTAAGGTTGCTGCTTTAATACGACCTTGTTCTTTTTCATATTGTAAATGAGCCAAGGTTTGTACTGTTTTACCCAACCCCATATCGTCAGCAAGAATGCCACTGAAATGGCTTGTTCGCAAAAATTGCAACCAATTTAAACCATAGCGTTGATAATCCCTGAGCTGAGCATGCAAACCAAGGGGTGGTTGTATTTCAGGAATATGGGTTAATTGAGACAATTGTCTTATTTGATCCCTTAAAATTTCAGCGCCTTGCCAACGTGTTTTGGTTGCCGCAATAGCTAACTCAGCTTCACGCATTAAAATAAGCTGATATTTGTTAATTTGTAAGTGCTGATTTTCATCTATATGGCGCAAGCCAAATTGAAGTAACAGGCGAACCAAAGGTTTAATTCGTCCCATTTCTAACTGCAATGCACGTCCGTCATGCAAAGGCAGCTTGACTAATTGCGTATCCAGAAGATTATCCAAATCATTGCCACTGTAACGATGAATTAAATCTGCTACCAAAGGGACAATACTGACTGGTTTACCCTCAACCAAAATTCCCAATTGATATGAGAAAAAATCGGTTGTATTTTCATGCAGGTCAGAATACCACTCTACATCATCAGCATGGATCACTTCTTGATACAATGGACTGACACATTCAACACGCCAACCGCGACTTTTTAATTCAGGCACCAACTGACTGTAAACAAACTGCAAATCTGCCGAGACATTAATATTCTGCAAAACAAAATCAGCCTGTTTTACTTTTTCCCACTGTTCATTTTCCCAGGCTCTAGGTGTCCTTAACTCAAGTATTTCCTGCACTTCATCCCATTTTGATTGCTCAAAATCTCTATAACGGGTGTATTCAATTAAAAGCTCCTCCTGCTGACACACAACGGTATTACATTCTTCAGAACCGGCAATCATTAAACCTGCATAATCAAAAAGAATACGCGCTGTAAATAAGGCATGCAGTTCTTCTTCAGTGTCATAAAGCCAGGAAGATTCATTATCCAATTCATTAATGGCATCTAGAATAAGAACAGGTACTGGTGTCACTTGTCGAACCTCCCGCTTTGCAAAAACCTGCGGTACGGGAAACTCAGGACATGTTTTAGCCATTTTGCTTGCTAGTAATTCAGCCTGCTCCATTGGAATTGGAGGTGCTTTCAATAAATAACTCAATTGTTTTATTGGATATGGAGTAATTAAACGTCCCATTTTGTCTTCAGAACGATTAAAATACCAACTTTCATCCAACAGCAACGGCTCAAGCTCATTTCCTTCATGCATTAACAATAAATTTTGATGACCATTATGCGATAGCACCCATTCACAAGTACCTTGAATAGCCTCCCCCAAATGAATTGGCTCATCCTGATTTTGTATAAAAAAAGCTCTTCCAGTTGCAATGATTCGTTCTAATAATTCACTATTGCGAATGGTTAATGTATCAAACCAACCTGCAACCCCGCATTTAAACAGAAGAAGTGCTACCAAATCATTATCATCGCCAATAAAATGCTGCTTTTTGGAATCAGAGAGACTGTTAAACGGGATCATTTTTCCATAGCCACCGCGTTTTAATAGCTTGGCTAAAGCTAACTTAATGGCGATCCGGTGCTCATAGCCATCAAGTTTTAGTTCTATGAGATAAACTAAATGATGCGTCGCTTCGGGCGCTTTCACAATTGCAGCTTCTTGAGCGCGCAAATTTTTCAACCAGCTATCGAGCCGTTTATCTAATTTATTACCCGCAAAAGATTGGGAGCTTACTTTTTCTCTATCACGCAGGGCAAGCAGACACGCAGCGGCATGTTTACAATTGTATTGATAATTACAAGTGCAATGCGCTAGTTTTTTTGGCCAGACCTTCAAATCCATATGTATATCATAAATTTGACTCGAACTCCCTTTAACTCGACCTTTTAATAGACCATCACTAAAGCGGATATTAAGTACGTGTCCATTTTCAAAATATTCTTGGCCTCGTAATAATATTTTGGCCTCAAAGACCTCTGGCATTTTTGAGAGTGCTTCATTTAACATAAATGTGTTTTTTACTGGACAAAGGATCTATTTTAGTCAATTTTTAAAATAATTAACATTTTTATCTTTAAATTAAAGGTTCTTTATATTAGTTTATCGCTCTTTAGGGACTTTTAGAGTATTTATAAAGAGTATATATCATGCAGAACAAGCTTACTGTGCTTATGGCACAAATCAATCCCACGGTTGGTGCTTTAGAATCCAATAAGGCTCAAATTATAGAGGTTATAAAAAGCAAACAAGCTGATCACAATGTAATACTCTTCCCCGAATTGGCTTTAACTGGTTATCCTCCTGAAGATTTGCTCTTTCGTAAGGAATTTCAACAAGCGGTTGCCGAACATTTAAAACAGATTCAGGCCGTAACAAAAGATTGCTATGTCCTTGTGGGACACCCAAGCCTGAAAGAACAACAACTGTACAATAGCGTGAGTATTTTTTTTAAGGGACAAAAAGTTGCAGAATATCACAAGCAAAATTTACCTAACTATCAAATTTTTGATGAAGCACGTTATTTTACCCCCGGAGAAAAAAATCCATGTATTCTGGATGTAAATCATTACAAAATAGGCGTGATTATTTGTGAGGATTTATGGTATCCAGGTCCCGCAGAAGATTTAATTGAGAAAGGAATTTCTGTCTTACTCGTTTTAAATGCATCTCCATTTGATTACAGTAAATATCAAAAACGAGAAGACCTTTTAAAATCTTATGCAAAACGCGGCATATCAATAATCTATGTAAATCAAATTGGTGGTCAGGATGAACTATTATTTGATGGTCAATCATTAGCAATTGATTCACAAGGCAGGGTTTGTGCGCGCTCCCCTGCATTTAAAAAGGATTTATGTACTGTAGCTATCCAGGCAAATCATGTTGAAGGTGCCTTGTCTCCCCTTCTTGAATTTGAGCCATTAATCTATGAAGCATTAATTTGCGGCACTCGAGATTATGTGAATAAAAATCATTTCCCTGGAGTTCTGATTGGGCTTTCTGGAGGAATTGACTCAGCATTAACTTTAGCTGTAGCAGTCGATGCTTTAGGAGCGGATCGGGTTCATGCGGTGCTTATGCCTTCACGTTACACTGCGCAAATGAGTAACGAAGACGCTTTAACGCAAATAGAAAAATTGAACGTATCCCATTCCACGCTTTCGATTGAACCCGCTTTTAATGCTCTAATGGCCACTCTTGAACCCGTATTTACAGGGCGAACTCCCGATATAACTGAAGAAAATATTCAAGCACGGATTCGCGGCGTGTTGATTATGGCATTGTCTAACAAAACTGGCAAAATGGTACTTACCACTTCGAATAAAAGTGAATCTGCCGTAGGCTATGCTACATTATATGGAGATATGGTCGGAGGATTTGCTGTATTAAAAGACGTACTTAAAACCCAAGTTTATGCCCTAGCACGCTATCGTAACCGCCTATCTGAAATCATTCCCGAACGCGTTCTAACCCGCGCTCCGTCAGCTGAATTAAGACCCGATCAGACCGATCAGGACAGTTTGCCTGACTATACAACATTAGATGCAATCATTGTTGCCTATATGGAGAAAAACTTAACTCCCAAAGAAATAGTTCAGCAAGGCTATGCCCCAGAAACCGTAACTAAAGTAATTCAATTAATTAGACGTAATGAATACAAACGACGCCAATCCGCACCAGGAATTAAAATAAGCCCAACCGCTTTTGGGAAAGACTGGCGTTATCCAATTACCAATGGTTTTTTAGGATCGTAATTTTTTTCCCCACATTCCGCAGATGCGGGATGTGGGGAAAAATAACTTGCGTTACACTTGGGGCATAAGATATTAGCTAATTATTTAAAGATTTAGTTTCACGTACTTCTGATTGTTCCTCAGCAACTTTGTGTTGTTGCCAAAAAGTAGGTAATTGTGAAAGCGCCGCATATCTACTTTTATCTAATTTCTTGGGAATTTCTTTTTGAGGTTCTTCAACGACTTCTAGTTTAGATGGATTAACTTTATCAGTGGCTATTTTCTCCAAACGGGCCTTCATATGTTGTTCTAGTAAGGCAAATTGTTTTAGGTCTATTCTGCCTCTAGATTCCTTAGTTTTATCAACTACCAGCTCTCCGTGATCATTTCTCCTTTGCAATGCTTGAGATAACATGCTATTTGCTTGCAATACATGAGATAACTTGTTATTCATTTCATGCAGTTTTGATGAAGCAATTGATTGGGCAGTATTTAATTGCAGTAAATAAGCTTTTAATTGCAAAATATCCCCTTCAAGTAAGGAATCTTTATGATCAGCTAGCCAGGAATTCAGCTTTGAACCTTCAGATAAAGTAATGTCCTTTGGGACTCCCATACTATTTATCCAGCAAAGACTTGTTTCACTCTTTGTACATCGTAAAACAAAGGTTGATGTCATCCCATTTGTTATAAGCTCATCGTTTGTCAAAGCACTATGAGTTTTTGGATTTTCTGGATTGATAACTAATTGAACTTTAGCAAGATATTGTTCTCTTGCTTTGAGACACTCTAGTTTAATCCGTTTTAAATGTACTGGGTTTAATTTTTCTATATCTTGACCTTCTAATGTCGCCAGTTTTTGTGCTAACTCATCGCCTGGAGTAAGCGGATAAACCTCGCCAGTTACATCGATCCAAGAAATATGCCATTGATCATTTTTATAATTTATAACAAAAACAGTTTTGTCTTGTTGCGTGGATTGATATTGTTTCGCAGCAACCAGATTATTAAAAACCATCACGTTTTCAGTTAACTGGCGTGCGCTTTCGCGAGCTGCTTGACGCTCAATTTCTCGTGCTTTCTTATCTTCTAATGTAGCCTTATATTGAGCCATAAAATTATTAATCTCTATCAATACTTCGTCTTTAAGATCCATGATAAAGTTAGGCATAAGATGATCTTCTAAAGGCTGATAATCAGGGACTGCGTCGATTAATTCAAGAAAGAGGTAATAATTATAGGAACTTTTCACATTCCACGCACCGTCACTGATCATGAGCTTTAATTCTTGCAAGCGAGTATAAGCATCAGGAAAATCTTTCATCACATTAATTGATTGTCCTATTTTTTCACCGCGAGTTCTGGTGTATTGATAAATCCAACCAGTTATCCATGATTTTACGGGTTGTTCATATTTTTCTTCTGCTCTTCGAGCAATAGCAACTATTCTTTTGCGTCCCTCTTCTGACTCATTTGCAATTATAGCCACTACCTGCTCAACAAATTCTTTAGATATTTTTAATGGTTTTTTTTTTGGCATTTTTTGAAACTCCCTTTTCATGATGCAAATTTATCTTTACATTAATATTAATTTCATACAAGTAGAAAATTATTATGCTAAATTGATCGCATGCGTATAATCATGTTAATTTTTCTACATCATGCGAGGTTATAATAATTATCTTCCCCTAAATATCTTTCCATAAACTGAATGGTTTAGACTAACTTTTTAAAGGCAAAATTGGACTCATTTTAGATTTGAAACTTATGCACTAACAAAGTTTTGTCACAGCCGCATTATCTCGATTGGTTACACTTACTGCAGCATCCCACATAAAGTATTTTTATACAAAGATGCCAATTGGAAGTATAGTCTCTGTTTTAAATTCTGCCATAAAAATGTATCGATTGAATTTTGAGCATATTAGTGTCATCGATTCTGTTGATGCCAATACATACTCCAGAACTAAAAAATTTTTTCTATGGAAGCAAAAACATTTTTTGATGATAAAAAATACTTACGCACTCCTCCTTTCCAAAATATGCGCTTCTAGTACTTGCAAATTTAAAGTAACGAGTTAACATGATTCGATAAAAAATAATAACAAAGGGATGTTATGAAATTTGCATTTTTTTCAGTTACATTATTAGCAAGTGGTATTGCTGCAGCAGCAACTCCAGTCAATGGATGGTATTCCGGCGCATTTGGTGGATATACTCATTTAAATGGAAATGTATCTAAAAACATTTTGGGATTTCAGTTTGATAACGTTGATTATGAAAGTGGTTTTAATGCTGGATTACGCTTAGGCTATCAAAGCAACCCTATGCGCTTTGAATTGGAATATACTTACTTACGTGCCAATACCCAAAGCTTTCAAGTTGATTTCATCGATCAAACCGGGGTATCAGGAAATACCACTGCCAACATAGGTATGTTTAATATTTATTATGATTTCCCCGATGTTATCCTACCCACAATTTCTCCTTTCGTAGGAGCGGGCGTAGGATATGCTTACATTCAAACTTCTTTAAACAGTACAGGCCCCTTTGGCGTAACCCTTTTTGACGATCAGCAAAATGCCTTCGCTTATCAAGGAACTGCGGGACTTACTTTTAATTTTGCAGAAAACTGGGCATTAAATGCTGCTTATCGTTATTTAGCAACAGCGAGTTCTGGCAATTTTGGTCGAACATTACAGGCACACATGGGCAGCGCTGGCGTTATTTATCGTTTTGATAACTGCAATTATAAGTAATTGAGCATAACACGTCTCTCATTGCCTACGTCCCGCGGACAAACTGCGGGACGTAGGAGTCTACATGATTAACAAATTAAAAAGCTCAGGATATCTCAGTCTGGACACCCTTATTTTTTATCTGTAAGTTGATGAACTTTTGTGGAGTCTAACATTTGCGGTTCTTGCCACAAAGTCATAAATAAGACCATAACTAAAGGCCCTACAAACAAACCAAGCAGACCTAAAGTCTCTACTCCCCCAAGAATTCCAAATAACACAGCTAAAAAAGGCAACTCTATAGCACCACCAATTAACACCGGTTTAACAAAATGATCAGCAACAAACATTACTAAAGTTCCCCAAACCAGAACAATAATTGCGCCAATCATACTACCGAATGAAAACAGAATAATCGCTACTGTAATAAAAACTATAGGCACAACGAAGGGAATCATGGCTGCAAGTGCGGTGATAAATCCAACGAGAGTAGGTGCTGGGAAATCTACCAGACCATAACAAACCCCCATTAGGACACCCACACCTAACCCAACAACAATTGTTCCATTTACTGTAGCCCTCAATGCTCTAGGGAGTCTGTCTGCATAACGAAACCACCTTTTCCCCAAACAAGATTCCCCTACTTGATAAATCTGCAATATCAATCGATCGCCATCACGATAAAAGAAAAACAAACTCAACAGGGTAAAGCCCAGTTGAACACTTCGGTGCGCTAAATTGGAGCCTATTTGTTTTACATAATAGCTCGTTGGCGTTAATGATAAGTGAACATTAGACAGCAGGCTTTTAATCATTCCTGGCTTACCAATATGATTATCCCAATACATCACCAAATCATTTCCCATAAAGGGAAAGTCTTTTAAAAATTCAGGCGCCGCTCCACCTTGTTGATTTATAGCTTGTAAGAAATTAATAAATATCTGTAACTCCTTTATCAATAAACCCAATAACCAGCTTAATGGAAGTAGAAACAATAAACCGATTAACGTTGTAAAAAGTAAAGCAGATAAATTATCTTTTTTCCCAAAAAAATAACGCCATTTTTCATATAAGGGGTAAGTAGCAATAACAATTATGGATGCCCAGATCAACGATGGAATAAAACGATGAATAATAAATAAACTAAGAACTACAATTCCAACAGTCAAACCCATACTAATGAGTTCTTTATGGTTCTCATTCATTTATGCAAAACTCCATGCTAAAAGTTGCATTATTAACCAAGAAGGCACCGCAGCTAATACATCATCCAACATAATCCCAAATCCACCGCGCACTTTTTGATCAATATAATCTATTGGCTGTGGTTTCCAAATATCAAAAATTCGAAATAAAATAAATCCCCAGAGCATCCATATCACTCCTTTGGGAGCCAAAAACATAGTTAATAAATAACCGACAACCTCATCCCAAACGATCCCTTTATAATCATGTACCCCCAAATCCCGGGAAACTTTCTCACAAACCCAAACTCCCAATATAAATGCAAGCAGCGTAAAAAAAAGATAAACTGCCCAATTGGTTCCCATAAGTAGTAAATAGACAGGTATTGCAGCTAATGTCCCCCAGGTGCCTGGAGCAGTAGACATTAAACCACTACCAAAGCCAAAAGCGATGAAATAAATTGGATCTTGGAACACATTTTTTGCTAAATTTATTTGTTTCATTTCTCTTTCTCTATACTTAGCTTATTTTACAGGTTGTATCCAAATACGCTGCTAACGTACCATAGATCAAACCCTAGTTTTTGCTACTGAATCTTCTACACATCCCTGCAAA
Source organism: Legionella bozemanae (assembly GCF_001648595.1). Classification (GTDB taxonomy): domain Bacteria; phylum Pseudomonadota; class Gammaproteobacteria; order Legionellales; family Legionellaceae; genus Legionella; species Legionella bozemanae. The sequence continues at coordinate 150,155 of NZ_LBAW01000001.1, forward strand.
ATCAGACCGGCTCTATTCCGACATCACGCTCCCACGACTTGTCCGCGGGGCATAAGCAGAGATGCGATCCAGAGACAGTTTTTGCTTCTAAGTCTACTAAAAATGTGAATAACCTGCTGGTTTTACCACATGACAGTGATTGTTCACATCTTTCATTCTCAAACCGGGTGTTGCTTCAATTACTCCAATAGGATAACAATGTAAATGAACTTCTTTACAATCATCCATCAATGAAACCAATCGATGTTCTGGTACTGTAAAACATAACTCATAATCATCTCCACCAGTCAATGCCAAATCAACTGCATTATCAGGCCAATACTTATCCAGTAGAGTATGCACTGGAATTGCCCCTTCATTAAGACATGCGCCAACATTGCTCGCAACACAGATATGATTTAAGTCAGCACTAAGCCCATCTGAAATATCTATAGCCGCAGTTGCATAACATCGTAAAAAATCAACTAAATCAATTCGAGGTTTGGGATGCAGTAATTTATTCATTAATTCAGATTTATCTTCTTGAGGCATTTTCTGATTTTCAAGAAATTTAATTGCTAAGGCCGCAGCACCCAACTCACCTGAAACCACAATTATATCCCCAGGTTTAGCACCATTCCGTGATATCGTTTTGTCTTTTGGCGTAGTACCAAAAACAGTTAGCGTTATTGATAAAGGACCTCGTGTTGTATCACCGCCTATTAAAGCCATATCAAATTGACTCAGTGAATCTTTTAATCCTTGCGCAAATAAAGTAAGCCATTGTTGATTGAGTTCAGGCAAAGTTAAAGAAAGAGTAACCCAACAAGGATCTGCTGCCATAGCAGCCATATCACTTACATTGGCCATAACTGACTTGTAAGCAATATCATAAGCACTCCATTGTGGGAGAAAATGAACTCCTGAAACTAAAGTATCCGTGCTCACCAGTAAGTTCATTTCTTGAGCAACTCGTACGCAAGCTGCATCATCACCAATACCTAATAATACATCATCTCGCTTGCAATCAAGTGGTTTAAAAAAGTGATCAATAAGTGAAAATTCATCCATATTTATGATTGATTTCAATTGAACGCACCTGTTGTGCCAAACTATTTAATACACCATTAACATAACGGTATCCATCCTGGGAACCAAATTCTTTAGTCAATGATATTGATTCATCAAGAACAACTTTATAAGGAATTTCAGGACAAAAGAGTAATTCAAAAGAGCCAATACGTAATACAGTCAGTTCAATGGGATTAAGTCCGGCAATTTCTCTGTCAAGAAAAGGAGTAATACGTGCTTCCAAAATCTCAACATGGGCAGGCACACCGTGTAAAATACGGCAAAAATAATCTACATCCACTTTATTCATATTATTAATGATACGAAATTGTGCCTCAATTTCATGCAATTCACTTCCGGACATTAACCATTGATAAAGAGCCTGAAGTGCTAATTTCCGGGCTTTTCTTTTACCGCTTATTGACTGCTTTTCCACCTTAACCTCATGAACTCTTCTTAAACATCTATAAAGTCCTTCTCTCTTAACTTTAAGAGAAGGGATAAAAAATTACTACCAGGGAGAACCTGTTTTCATTTCCCCCGAACTTGATCCGGGGCAAAATGGCCTGATTTTCGAGCATCGACACAGCATACACGGAGTATGTGGCGCATCAGAGTGCAGAAAACCAAGACCGTTTGGTCAAAATAGTAGAAAGGAAAACAAGTCCTATTCTTTATTCATCTGATCAATTGTCTGTCTAAAATCACTGACGTCTTTAAAGCGTTTATATACGGAGGCAAACCGTACATAGGCAACATGATCCAAACTATATAATTCTTTCATAACCAGCTCACCAATGATCTGGGAATCAATTTCTCGCTCCCCTCTACGGCGAATTTCTTGAGTAATCGAAATAATCGATGCTTCCAATGCATCGACACTTACTGGTCTTTTTTCCAAAGCGCGCAACATACCTGAGCGTAAATTATCGATGTTAAATGGCTCGCGCCTGCCATCACGCTTAACGATTAACGGCATGATTAATTCAGCTGTCTCAAAAGTAGTGAAACGTTCATGACATACAAGGCATTCTCGCCTTCTACGCACCTGGGCGCCTTCAGCGACCAGGCGTGAATCTACTACTTTCGTTTCTTCCGCATGGCAAAAAGGGCAAAACATAATTATTTATAAACCGGAAATTCACGACATAAAAGCAATACTTGCTCTTTAACTTTTGCTATAGTCGTTTCATTATTAATATCATCAAGAATATCTGCTATCCAATTGGATAAAAGCGTGATTTCTTTTTCTTTAAATCCTCTTGTGGTTACCGCTGGAGTTCCTAAACGTAATCCACTGGTCACAAAAGGAGAACGAGGATCATTTGGAACCGTATTTTTGTTCACGGTGATGTTTGCTTTATCTAAAGCCGAATCCGCATCTTTACCTGTGATGTTCTTATCAATTAAATCAACCAATAATAAATGATTGTCTGTACCGCCGGAAACAATCTTGTATCCACGGCTCATAAGTACTGAGGCCATGGTTCTGGCATTCAATAATACTTGTTGTTGATAAGTTTTAAATTCGGGCAATAAGGCCTCAGCAAAAGAAACCGCTTTGGCAGCAATTACGTGCATTAATGGACCACCTTGGTTACCAGGAAAAACAGAAGAATTTAATTTTTTCTCTATTTCTTCATTGGCACGGCATAAAATCATTCCACCTCTTGGTCCTCTAAGAGTCTTATGAGTCGTAGTTGTTACTACATCAGCATAAGGGACTGGAGAAGGATAAAGACCTACTGCAATCAAGCCGGCAACATGCGCAACATCTGCCATGAGATAAGCGCCTACTTTATCTGCTATTGCTCTGAATCGAGGCCAATCAAGGATGCGTGAGTAAGCGGAAAATCCCGCGATAATCAATTTGGGTTTATGCTCCAGAGCCAAACGCTCCAAAACATCATAATCAATTAAACCAGTTTGTGCATCAACGCCATAAGGTATCGCTTCATAAAGCCTCCCTGAAAAATTAACTTTGGAACCATGGGTTAAATGACCGCCATGCGGTAATGCCATACCTAAAATAACATCACCAGGAGCTAATAGAGCCATCATTACAGCAGCATTGGCTTGTGAACCCGAATGGGGTTGAACATTAACGTAATCCGCACCAAAAAGTTTTTTTGCACGCGCAATAGCAAGCTCTTCAGCGACATCAACATACTCACATCCGCCATAATAACGCTTACCAGGATAACCCTCAGCATATTTATTCGTTAATACAGAACCTTGGGCTTGCAAAACGCGTGGGCTTACATAATTTTCCGATGCAATAAGTTCTATATGCTCTTCTTGTCGGCGTTGTTCATCAACAATAGCTTGATATAATTCGTCATCAAAATTTTCTATGGTATAGCTTTGGTCAAACATGAGTAATCCTTGGGAAAATGGTTAAGGCTTAACGATGATGTCATTACGTACCCTGCTAACACCATCCACTCTCGCAGCAATAATCCCTGCTCTTTGTTTCAATCTTGGGGAAGCAACAAAACCACTGAGTTGTACTTCATCTTTAAAGGTCTTAACTTGTATTGCTAAGCCTGTACGCCCTAATTGATTCACTAATGTTGCTTTTACCTTAGCAGTAGTAGTCGAACTATCCAAAAACTCTCCTGTGCTTTCACTACCTGGAGATGCAACACATGCTATGATAAGTATAGATAAAAGTCCCACAAACAGCATTTTAAGTGAGTTACGCATCCAAAAACTCCCTAAAGAAAAAACGTCATAAGACTACCACAAAATTTACTTGGTTACGAATTGTGAATACAAATCGAAAATAATGTTTTTATTTTGATTAAAAATTGTCCCCAGCTGCAAAAACATAACCGGGAACATTAGGTTTTTATTCTCCGTGAGTTCTTCCAATTAATCATTAACCATGACGTTGGTTCCAGTTTCTGAAGGATGTTTCACTACCTGGTTATTTTTCTTGTCATGTCCATGAACATTGTTTGGCTTGGCATTATTTACGATAACTTGCTTCTGATCATTTGCATGATGGCCATGTGTCTTAGCTTGCTTAGAAGTCCCTTTTGTTTTTTTGTGATCTCGATAATGAGGGACAGGATGACGATAATCATGTGGACGCTCATCAAAACCATAAATTTCAGAGCGAGGAGGAACCGAGTGATAATAACCTGCCTCATAATATTCCGGTTCGGTCATTGCACACGCAGTTAAAAAAGATACTAACAAAAGACAAGGGATTAAACGCTTCATGAACAACTCCTGAAACACAAATAAAAAGGGAAGGTGCAATTGAATGCAACTTCCCTATTATCAAATAAGCTATTGCTTATTTTACTAATTTTACTAAATTACTTATTTCTTTGCTGTAATCTCAACTTTCTCGCCTTTAACACCTTTGTTCAGGTAGTTAACGATACGTACAGTACTATTTACGTTAGTCCAACCGGAATAAATAGTGCCGTAAGGGCCTTGAATTAAAAGATTCATACCAGAATGGCAGTAACCATAGTAATACAAGCTGATGTAATGAGGTGCATCATAATAGAATATTGTAAAAGGATCTAAGGGAGCCCCATCATCAAAAGAACCATATACACGGACATTGTCGATGCTGTTATTGATGATTTCAATTTCACAATAACCTGGATACATCGTTGATTTACCAGCAGACTTATGGTTTTTGTCAGCTTCGGTAGCTTTTGGGTGCAAATGTGCATTTGCTGCAAAAACTTGACCAATCAAACAAAAACAAAGAGCAAATAACAAGGACTTCAACTTCATGGTTTCTCCTTTGTGTGATGAAAGCTGCATAGTAGCAAAGTGTTGTATTTAGTCAATAGGATATTTTTATAACCATGAAATAAATAAAATTGAAACTTATAAGCACAATAAGGGTAATAAATTCATCTTTCATGTTATATTTGGCAAATTTCAAAAACCTATCGTTTTTTAACTTAGAAAAAGCAGTTGGCCCCATAGCACTGTGGGTTTCAACTGTTTTTTTAAGTTTAAGTATTTAGGTTTAAGTATTTCAGGGGGAGCATTAATGAAAAGGCGAATGATCATCATGGGAATAGCCTTATTGATTGTTTTTGGTGGAATCATTGCTTTTAACCTGATCAAGGGGTTATTGATTAAGCGTTTCTTTGCAAACTATCAACCACCTGCTGTCTCTGTCGCTTCAGCTGTCGCCCAAGCAGTAGACTGGCAACCGACTATTAATGCAGTAGGTAATTTCGTTGCATTTAATGGGGTTGAGGTCAGCTCTCAAGCCTCGGGAAACGTGGTCAAAATTGATTTTGAATCCGGGCAATACGTTGATAAAGATGCACCTTTAATTACGATTGATGACAGTGTTGATCAAGCGATATTAAAGTTTAATCAAGCAGAATTGACCCTGAAAACCTTAAGTTATAAACGTCAAAATGATTTATTCAAACGAGGCGCCTCCCCAATTTCCATGGTCGATGAAGCCAAAGCAAATCTTGATCAAGCCCAGGCAAAATTGGATCAAACTCAAGCACAAATCAATCAAAAGCATATCACTGCCCCCTTTGCTGGAAAATTAGGTATTCGACAAGTCAACCTAGGCCAATTTATCAGCCCAGGACAAACAACAATTGTTACCTTGCAATCACTAGATCCTTTGTATTTAGAATTTTATCTCCCAGAACAACTCTACAAACGTATTCGCCCAGATCAAACCATTACCTTTTCCGTAGAAGCATTCCCTAATGCTCTTTTTGAGGCGAAAGTCACTGCGATTAATGCTAAAGTGGATGTCAACACACATAACATGTTAGTTCAGGGTACTCTTGCAAATTGCCCTACAGCTGCAATTAAAGATCCCCAAAAATCCTCATTAATCACAACACGAAAAGAACCTATGGGAAATAAGCAAATTATCTCTTGCAATACCGATTTAAACAGTAAGAATAAAATTCATAGTTTTACCTTTGTACCAGGTATGTTTGCTTCGATTGAGATAAGCCAGCCTCCTGAACCGAATACCATCATTGTTCCTTCAACAGCTGTGTCGTACAGCTTATATGGGAATGCGGTTTACATTATAGAAAAAAATGCAGACGGTAAGAAAAACCCAGATGGTTCCGATCTGCTTACGGTCAAGCGCGTTTTTGTCACCACGGGTGAACAACGTGGAAATTATACCGTAATCAAGAAAGGAATTAAGGCAGGACAATTAGTTGTAAGCGCCGGAGAAATAAAATTACAAAATGGTACCCCTGTTGTAATCAATAATAATGTCAAATTAAATGAAATCAGTAATCCGGATATGTTGGGACAGTAAAATCAGTTGAATGCTAATGTAGTAACGTCGCTTAAATGCAGTAAAGCAGAACTGCCCTCAGGCTACGTTTTAAGATGGGCATAGCCCTGTTACACAATTTTTATTCAGGAACAGTTATGAAATTTACCGATCTTTTTATCAAGCGGCCTGTACTTGCCATGGTAATTAGTTTGCTCATTTTTCTTTTTGGTATTAACTCCATTTATAACATGCAAATTCGCCAATACCCCCGCATGGATAATACAGTAATTACCATTATGACCGCTTACCCGGGAGCAGATGCCGATCTTATTGCAGGATTCATTACTTCACCTCTAGAAAAAGCTGTAGCCAGTGCCGAAGGGATTGATTACATGACCTCTTCAAGTACGCAAGGTTTAAGCACCATCACCCTGAATATTAAATTAAATTTTGATCCGCAAGTAGCCTTTACTGATGTAATGAGCAAAGTGCAACAAACCTTGAACCAACTCCCTAAAGAATCCCAACAACCGGTTATATTAAAAGCATCTGATAGTTCCACGGCATTAATGTACATCAGTTTGGACAGTACAGAAATGACACCACAGCAAATTACGGATTATGCAACTCGTGTTGTACAACCACAGTTGCAAACTGTAGATGGAGTAGCTAAAGCAGAGATTTTAGGGGGTGCAACTTACTCCATGCGCATTTTCCTTGATCCCATTAAAATGGCTGCACTGGGTGTTTCTCCCTCAGACGTCTCCATTGTACTTGCTAAAAATAATTTCCTCACTGCTGCCGGAAATACTAAAGGTGAATACGTAGCAATCAGTGTCACTGCAAAAACAGATCTTAATGACACCGCGCAATTCAGTAATCTGATTGTTAAAAGCGATAAAGGATCTATAGTTCGTTTGCGCGATATTGGCAGGGTTGAATTAGGCTCACAAGACTATGATACTTCGGTCACTTTCAATGGAAAAAAAGCAGTATTTATATCCATTACCCCTACGCCCACAGCAAATCCTCTTACAGTTATTAGTGACGTAAGAAAAATACTTCCTTCAATTATCAAGGAGTTCCCCCCATCTCTATCAGGAACAATAGTCTATGATGCAACAGAATTCATTAGAGCATCTTTGGATGAAGTGACTCATACCATTATTGAAGCAGGCTTAATTGTTATCGTAGTCATTTTTTTATTCTTGGGATCGATTCGCTCAGTATTTATTCCTATTGTCACTATTCCTCTGTCACTAGTTGGCGTATGCACTTTGATGCTTATGCTCGGATACAGCATTAATTTACTTACCTTACTTGCTTTTGTTCTGGCCATTGGTTTAGTAGTTGATGACGCAATTGTGGTCGTAGAAAACGTTCATCGTCATATAGAGGAGGGGAAAACTCCTTTTGATGCTGCATTGATTGGGGCTCGAGAAATAGCCACCCCTGTTATTGCAATGACTATTACACTTGCTGCTGTGTATGCACCAATTGGGTTTATGGGAGGACTGACTGGGGCCTTGTTCAAAGAATTTGCTTTTACTTTGGCCTGTGCAGTAATCATTTCTGGAGTTATCGCGTTAACTCTCTCTCCCATGATGTGCTCAAGGGTATTATCTAAAGATATTAGTAGCGGCAAGTTTGTTCATTTTCTCGATACTTTTTTCAATAAACTAAAAGTAAAATACCAAAATGCATTACATAGTTTGCTGAATACTCGGGTAATTATGTTGTTTTTTGCAGCGGTTGTTATACTTATGCTGCCTTATCTCTATACTCATACTTCAGCAGAAACAGCCCCCGATGAGGACCAGGGCTTCTTTTTTGTCATGGCGATGATCCCTCAATATGCGACACTTAATTATATTGAATCCTTCACCAAACCATTTGATGATATTTATAAAAGTTTCCCTGAAACAGAAAATTATTTTACTGTAAACAACAGCAGCCAAACCATCTCAGGAATGGTATTGAAACCATGGAATCAACGCAGCAAAAGCCAGTTTGCTTTAAAACAACCATTACAAGATAAATTATCACAAGTTGCAGGCTTAAATGCTTTTGCAATTGTCCCACCTCCCCTTCCAGGCGGTGGGGGCGGTACACCAGTTCAATTCGTCATCAAAACAACGAATGACTTTCAAAGCTTACTCGATGTTTCCAATAAACTTACCGAAAAAGCCCAAAAAAGTGGTTTATTTATTTATGTCGATAATTCACTCAAATTCAATAAGCCACAAATTGTATTGGATATTAATCGTTCCAAAGCTTCAGAAATGGGGTTAGATATGCAAGCAGTAGGAAGCAGCTTAACCAGTGCTTTATCAGGCGGTTACGTGAATTATTTTAACTTAGAAGGACGCAGTTATCAGGTAATACCCCAATTAAGCCGCTCCTATCGTATGACTCCCGAACAATTGGGACAAATATATGTAAAAACTATTAACGGCACCATGGTTCCTCTTTCAACAGTAGTCACTGCTAAAGAAAAAACTGCACCTAACGCAGCGTCACATTTCCAACAAATGAATTCAGCGACCATTCAAGCAGTAATGATGCCTGGAAAAACGTTAGGCGAAGGTCTGGCATTCTTACAAAATGCCGCCAATGATACTTTGCCTAAAGGCTTTTCCTCTGATTATGGTGGTGAGTCAAGACAATTTATCCAAGAAGGAAGCGCCCTGCTCTTTGCATTCGTTTTTGCAATCATCATTATCTTTTTGGTGCTTTCAGCCCAGTATGAAAGTTTTCGCGATCCGCTAATCGTTTTAATCAGTGTGCCCATGTCCATCTGCGGCGCTTTAATTCCTTTAAATTTGGGTTTGGCAAGTATCAATATTTACACCCAGGTCGGTTTGATTACTCTAATTGGGTTAATTTCCAAACATGGAATTTTAATCGTTGATTTTGCCAACCATTTACAGCGTGAAAAAAATCTGGATAGACGAGCAGCAGTAGAAGAAGCTGCTGGAATCAGATTAAGGCCTATTCTCATGACGACTGCTGCGATGGTGTTTGGGGTATTACCTCTCTTGATTGCCAGCGGAGCAGGCGCAGTGAGTCGTTTTGATATAGGACTAGTTATTGCAACTGGCTTGTTAATCGGCACAGGATTCACGCTGTTTGTAGTCCCTACTTTATATACGTACATTGCAGAAGACCATCGCTCAAAAAAATCTGAGCCTCAGTTTGAGGAAGCAAAAATTCCAGATGTCCAAGTACCTAATCATAATCATTAAAAATAATAGCTGGGTGAGGCTAGCCAAACCCAGAGTTTACATTTAGTTTTAATCAAGGTACGCAATGATGTGTTTTTGTAAAAAATATTTTGCCTGCTATTTATTTCCACGGCTCCAAGTTTTTTAATTGATATTTTTTCAAAGCAATTTAATTTAAAAATGCAACCTTACCGTTCAATCTGGAACCAACTCCTATTTATCTTGTGATACACAGTAAGAGTCAATATGACGAGGGAGTGCATTGGTTATCCAAATTAGTAAACACACAACCTTTTCACACTCCATCAGAATTACTGCGAATAGAACAACCCCCATGAGTCTTTCATAAGAAATTTGTATACCCCACATATAAATAATCAATTTTTAATAAATATTTAAAGAAGTGATGAGAATTATTTTAAGGATTTAATGACAAAATATTCAACAAGTTCATTGCAAGGGATGATTGCTGCGGATAACTATTTAGCTTTTAGGCTCGCTGCAGAAAAAGGGCATTTAGTTAATTCTAATGAAATTAATTAATTTAAGCACCTAACATTGTTGCCTCTAATTAACTCAACTTACGATTGAATTTGTGATAACATTTCGTCTTTTATCAGTACAGGTTTAATTATGGATAAAATCTATTCCCCTGAAGCAATTGAAAAAGCATGCTATAAGAATTGGGAAAATCATCATTATTTCCAACCTCATGGTGACGGTAAAAAATATTGCATCATGCTTCCTCCTCCTAATGTCACGGGCAGCCTGCACATGGGACATGGTTTTCAGCATACGATTATGGATGCTTTGACCCGTTATCATCGAATGTTAGGTGATAAAACTTTATGGCAACCAGGTACTGACCACGCAGGAATTTCAACGCAACTTGTTGTTGAGCGCCAGCTCGAGGCTTTGGGAATCTCTAGAAAAGATCTTAGCCGTGAACAATTTTTAGAGCGCGTTTGGCAATGGAAAAATGAATCAGGTAATACCATCACGCAGCAAATGAGACGTTTGGGTACGTCTGTGGACTGGAGTCGCGAACGATTTACTATGGATGAGGGATTATCAGCGGCTGTACAAAAAGTATTTGTGCAACTCTATGATGAAGGACTGATTTACCGTGGAACCCGTTTAGTGAATTGGGATCCTAAATTAGGTACTGCAGTATCTGATCTTGAAGTACTGTCTGAAGAGGAAGATGGTTTTTTATGGCATATCCGCTATCCTGTTGTTGACTCAACTGAATCGCTTATTGTAGCTACCACTCGACCTGAAACCATGTTAGGAGACACAGCAGTTGCTGTTCATCCTGACGATCCACGCTTCAAACATCTCATTGGGCAACAGGTTCATCTCCCACTTTGCGATCGAACCATCCCCATTATTGCTGATGAATATGTCGATAAAGAGTTTGGCAGTGGTTGCGTTAAAATTACACCAGCCCACGACTTTAACGATCATGAAGTAGGTAAACGTCATAAGCTTCCTGTTATAAATATCTTAACTAAAAAAGCCTCTATTAATAAAAATGCTCCTTTAAAATATCAAGGTATGGATCGTTTTATAGCTCGAGAACAAATTATTAAAGATCTGGAGGACACAGGCTTATTAATTAAAACAGAACCACACAAGTTAAAAGTACCTCGTGGTGAAAAATCGCATGTCATTATAGAACCACTGCTCACTGATCAATGGTATGTAAAAACGCAACCCTTAGCTGAGCCAGCAATCACTGCTGTGAAAAATGGGGAAATTCGCTTTATTCCGGAAAATTGGACCAAAACCTATTTTCAATGGATGGACAACATTGAAGATTGGTGCATCAGTCGCCAATTATGGTGGGGACATCGAATACCTGCATGGTATGACAGCAATGGTAATGTTTATGTAGGTTATAGTGAAAACGATGTACGTTTTAAATACAAAATTAAAGATTCAACTGTGCTAAAGCAAGATGAAGACGTTCTCGATACCTGGTTTTCTTCAGCACTTTGGCCTTTTTCAACTTTGGGCTGGCCCGAACGTACTCCAGAATTAGAACAGTTCTACCCCACTTCGGTACTTGTTACTGGCTTTGATATTATCTTTTTCTGGGTCGCCCGTATGATTATGATGGGCTTAAAATTTACCGGAAAAATTCCTTTTAAAGAAGTCTTTATTACCGGATTAATCCGAGATAGTGAAGGACATAAAATGTCCAAATCTAAAGGTAATGTGCTTGACCCGTTGGATATTGTTGATGGGATTGATCTCGAATCACTTATTACAAAACGAACTTCTAATCTGATGTTACAATCAGTTCGTGACAAAATAATCAAAAACACACGTAAAGAATTCCCTGAAGGCATTAGTGCCTATGGAACAGATGCCCTTCGCTTTACCTATTGCTCTCTTGCATCTACAGGTCGTAACGTACGCTTTGATATAGGACGTGTGGAAGGTTATCGCAATTTTTGCAACAAATTGTGGAATGCTGCACGTTACGTATTGCTCAATACTGATGAAGAACAAATAGATTTCGATGATGGAGCGTTTCAGTATACCCCAGCAGATCAGTGGATTTTATCTCGTTTGCAACACACTATAAGCAAAGTACATCATTATTTTGAAACGTATCGATTTGATTTGTTATCAAACACTATTTACGAATTTGTTTGGCACGAATATTGTGATTGGTATCTGGAATTATCCAAGCCCATATTACAAGATGAACATGCATTGAGTGCTTTAAAACGAGGAACTCGCAGAACTTTGATTCACGTTCTTGATCAAATTCTTAAAATGTTGCATCCTTTAATGCCATTCATTACAGAAGAAATTTGGCAACGTACTACAAAATTAACCAGTGATAATGGCTCAAGTATCATGATTAGCGCTTATCCTCAAGTGAATCCTGAATTCATCAATGACACAATTGAAGAGGAGTTGGAATGGTTAAAATCAGCGATTCAAGCCGTACGCACCATACGTAGTGAAATGTCGATCTCACCGGCTAAGCTTATTCCACTTTATATTCGTAATATTACACCAGTACTTAAAGAAAGAGTGGAAAAATATCAGCATACTTTAAAAGCGCTGAGTAAATTAAATCAGATTCATTATCTGGGAGCAGATGAAAAAGTGCCTGTATCTGCAACTGCGATATTGGGTGAAATTGAATTACTCATTCCTATGGCTGATTTGATTGATAAAGATGCGGAATTGACGCGTTTAACAAAGGAATTAGCTAAATTAGATAAAGACATTGGGCTTGCTGAAGGTAAATTAAATAATCCTAAATTTACTGATAAAGCACCTGCAGAAATTATTGCTAAAGAACGTGAAAAATTAGCTCAGGCACAGCAAACTAAAGAAAAGCTACTCCAACATAAAAATCGGGTAGAATCACTTTAATAAGTAATTTGCTTTACTCTATAAACCTAAATCATGCCAAAACAAGATTTAGGTTTCCTTCCAGATTATTCCTGTGTAGCCTTACTGCAGGCAGCCCGGCTACACATTACATGCACTCAGATTACGAAATTATAAAACTGAATCGTTTCTTTTTCCAACGACTCTATGAGTGATCCACCAAGCAAGTAACAAAGTAGATAAAACTGCTAAATACACACCTATATTTTCCCAGCCCGCACCAACCAATTGCAAAGCATCTGGGCTTTGAAAAAGTGAAAAAGGAATAGCAAGCAAGACATCCATAATTGCAGAACCTGCTACCAGACCACAGGCAATCAGAGTCCCTCTTTGTTTGCGAATCACTGCTTCTTCTTTAACAGGAGTTGTACGTTTCAAACGTTCTTTAACGAACAATGCAATCATACCGCCAATGAAAAGAGGAAACGAAGAGGAAAGTGGTAAATACATTCCTATAGCAATTCCTAAAATGGATAAATTTAAATAACGCCGTAATTTAAAAATATAATTGAGAAAAATAATAATCAGAATAATTGCAGAACCGATCAACATCATGGTCCAAGGTAATGAATTTCTGAAAACAGCCTCCGTAATAGCAGCCATTAAAGCAGCTGTTGGTGCAGGCAAAGATTGGCTTATATCCATATCAGAATGAGGCATTACTCCTGCAATTCCATACACATTAAATAACAACTGCATTACCGGCGGAATAACTAAGGAAGAAATCACTACACCCAACAACAACATCAATTGTTGTTTCCATGGGGTCGCCCCGACAAGCTGGCCCACTTTGAGATCTTGGGTATTATCATTCGCAATTGCCGCAATGCCGGTAACTACAGCTCCAATAATAATCGTAATTGCCTCAGCTGCCTGGATTTGTTGCGTACTTAAGGGTAATGGCAATAAATGATCAATAGCGACTAACAACAGCCACGCAGCAAAAAGCATTCCTGAAATGACAACGGAACTCCCAGGACTTGCCGTAACACCTACCATACCTGAAAAATAGGCAGTAATAACTGAAAAAATAAACCCTATAAATAAGACATAAAGCACAGCAAGGAAAACTAGAGTTGGTGAATATTGATTATCCAATCCTACTTGTCCTAAAGGAAGAACAAGCTGAAAAAAGAGAAACAAGATTGCAGCAAATGCACCAGTACCTATTAAAATATAAGGTAATGGGATGTCCTTATCAATTCGCGGCAACACAGCATCAACCTTCCCTTTGGACATATATGCTTTCAGTGAAGCCCGAATGCTTCTAGAGAGTGGTTTAACTAATTTTAAAAAAGTCCATACCCCTGCAAACAACATAGCACCTATGCCCAGATAGCGCATTTCACTGTTCCATAAAAATGTTGCAGCTTGTTCAGCAGGATAATGATTTATAAATTCGGGATAAAAGTGGCTGACTACAGGCAATGCTACTAGCCAAGAGATTACTGCTCCCAGAAAGATACTGATTGCCATATCATGACCAACAAGATAGCCAGCACCGATCATCGTAGCAGAAAAACCAGCGCCAAGACCAAAGAGCGATCGTTTTACGACGAACCAATACCCCCAACTGTTAGCAATTACTTTAAATCCAGTTTGGAATAATTCAATAACGGCACCTACCGCTCCTCCAATTAATATGTCTTTAAGGCCTGTTTTTTCAACAGAAGATTTTAATACCTCTGCAATTGCTCTTCCTTCAGGAAATTTTAAAGATTGATCATGAACCAAAATCCGACGGAGCGGAATGGAAAATAATACGCCTAGAACCCCACCACAAACCGCAATGAAAAAATTAGTGAGGTAATCAAAATGATTCCAAAAACCGATAATGATCAATGCTGGAATGGTATAAACAATTCCTCCTGCAACTGCTTCACCGGCAGATGCTGCAGTTTGCACCGCATTATTTTCAAGAATGGTCGAATTTTTAAAAAAGCGCAAAATACCCATAGAAATAATTGCAGCTGGAATGGAGGCAGAAGTCAAAATCCCCAGCTTCAAAGCAAGATACGCATTGGACATGGCCAACAAAACAGTCAGTATGATTGCAAGAAAAATCACTCGAAAAGAAAGTTCTGCGATATTTTTATCAGCAGGTATAAAAGGAGTATCAGCCATTAACGACCCCAAACACGATGCATTATTTCAGGATTGAGTAAAGAAGAAATTTGTGACAAAGGTATTTTTACCGTCTGCGGACCATAAACATAAGCAGCAACCTGGTACGTATCAAAAATAATATTGATTCCATTTGAGGAAAAAGACCAAATCTTATAATTTTTATCTACAGGCTTGGTACCTTCTTCAATCCATTTTTTGTCCGAAAAATTTTTCTTGGCAGCAATTTTTTTGTAGCAGAAACTGGCAATAGGTTTTAAATAATTCACTTCAGGGCGAAATAAATCAGCTAAATCCACTTGGCGGCCATTAATGAAATTTAACACTGCCACTGTATTTGCAGGATGTGCAGCTCCCCGGTGGTAAATCGAAATATTAAAAGACACGCTTAAGGCATTTTTTGTTTTATAAGGCAAAGAATAAGTGATATTCAAACCTGATTTCCCTGGTGCATCAGCAGGAATATCCGTATCACCAGCAATTTCTTTAAAAAAGTTTTTTTTGTTTTTTTCAATAAAATCCTGTATTGCGGCATTGATGCGGGGATCTTTAAATTCTTGCGGGTATTTGATATCAAGAATATAAACGGGCGTCTCTTTTTTAATCGATATTGGATTTACAGACCAAACAGCGAAAGAACTTACAATAAAATATAAAAAGCAAATTGTTTTTAGTGAGTTTAACATCATTTATTTCCTAGTAATTATTCTCTATAGAAACCCATTCCCCTGCAATCATCATACGATGTGATAAGGGATAGGCAAAATAATAACATAGAGCGGCACTGTCACTAACAGACCACAATACCAAATCAGCTTGCATGCCTTTAGCGAGTGTACCAAGCTCTTTTTGCAAACCTAATGCTTTTGCCGCTTGACTTGTAACTGCCGCTAGTGCTTCAGGAACAGATAATGAAAAGAATTGGCAGGCCATGCTCATCATCAAACGTAATGAAGTAGTTGGCGACGAACCAGGATTACAATCGGTGGCAATTGCCATACCTACTCCAGCTCGCCGCAACAGCTCTACTGGAGGTTTTTGTTTTTCACGCAGAAAATAATAGGCACCCGGAAGTAACACAGCAACTGTGTTTGCCTTTGCCATAGCATATGCCCCTTTCTCATCCAAAAACTCCAAATGATCACAAGACAAAGCGCCAAACTCTGCTGCAAGCTCGCTTGCTCCAAGATTGGATAATTGCTCAGCATGACATTTTATAGGGAGATTTAATGTGCGCGCGGCAGTAAAAACTTGCTCTGTTTGTTTGAGTGAAAAAGCAATGGACTCACAAAACACATCCACCGCATCTGCTAAATTCTCTTCACACAATGCAGGCAGCATTTCTTCGCAAAGAGCATCGATATAAGCCTGGCTGTTTCCTTGAAATTCAGGGCCTATTGCATGCGCGCCAAGAAAGGTTTTTCTAACTCTTAATCCTGTTAACTCACCTAAATGCTTTGCAACTCGCAGCATTTTCAATTCATTAGGTAAGTCCAAACCATAACCCGACTTGATCTCGACTGTTGTCACACCGTCAGCACGTAAGGCAAGAAGTCTTGGTAAGGATTGTTGGAGCAATTCCTCTTCAGATGCTGCTCGTGTGTGGTGTACTGTAGATAAGATTCCACCACCTGCTTTGGCAATTTCAGCATAACTAACTCCGGCCAGTTTCATTTGAAACTCGGTTGCTCGATTTCCCCCATAAACCAAATGAGTATGACAATCAATAAGCCCCGGAGTAACTAATTGTCCCTGACATTCTTCTTTATGGGACAATTCATAAAATTGCGAAGGCATTTGTGCTTGCGGTCCACACCATTCAATAAGACCATTTTTAATCACAATAGCTTGCTGAGTTAACTGGTTACCCTGAGCATCAATGGTAGTTGCATTTAATAATAATTTGTCACAGGCAGACATTAAAAATCCCAATAAAGAACTTGATGAGGAGGTTTGATCCAAGCTTTATGATGCTCGGTATCATATATATCCCACTCTTTGGATACAAAAGTTTTTTTATCCACATCCAATAAAAGCCAAGTCAAAAATTCAGCAACTGTATCCGGTGAAATGAGGCGATTTGCCTCTTTCAAGCGCTTATAAAAATTTATCTGCTCATATGCAGGATTTTCATTACTTCGGGCAATTTCTTGCATTTTTGTGTCAATTATTCCGGGCATAACGCTGGCAAAAGCAATTGAATCAGACTCCAACTGCCAACATTTAGTTAGCATCGATAATGCTGCTTTAGATGCACAATACGCTCCCCATCCTCTAATTGCAAAATAAGCAGCCCCAGAACTGATATTTAAAACACGGCCATGAGTCAATTTATCATAGAGCATTTGTGGGAGAAAAAGAGCGGCATTCAAATTTGTATTGAATGCATGAGTCCAGTCTTTAGGCTCAACATCCTTAAGGAGAACCAAGGGGTTTAAAGTTCCTGCATTATTAACTAAAGCACTCACTTGATTCACATGGTTCAGACGATTTTTGATTTCCTTTAAACCTTCATGTGCTGAGACATCAGCACAAACATATTGAATTTTTGAAGAAAACGCTGCAGTTTCCTGCAATAACTGCTCTCTCCTACCTACGATTAAGATTGATTGATCTCGTTTTGCCAAAGAAAAAGCTAATGATCTTCCTATCCCACTTCCTCCACCGGTAATAACAATCACAATGTCCTCTTACTCTTTTTGATTTGCCATGCGCAGATAATACCAGACATTGAACAAACTTGGCATAATTTTATGCGCATGCATTGCCAGATGAAGGAATTCTATTATAGATTGTAAGCAAGAAATCTGGGTTAGGCTCAACTTTTACGATCTTAGAAGTTCTATAGAGAAAATAACTTTAAGGATTTTATCTATGTATCGATTAAGCACGTTACTCAGCAAATCAGCAGAAAAATTTCCCGATAAAATTGCCTTGGTAATTAATCAACAGTGTTATACCTGTCAGGAACTTTATGAATTAACGCATTATCTTGCAGCTTCTTTATTAGAAATAAGGTATCTCAAAAGGAGATTGTATTGCTTTTCTTTTACCAAACAGTATTGAAATTATTTTATGTTACTATGCCTGCTTTATGACAGGAACCATCGCAGTTTCTGTTAATATTCAATTTAATAGAGTGCTATTGAGATAGGATCATCCTGTTATAATAAGTTCAAATAATAAAATAATATCTGAGGTCGATTAATGAGAGTTCCTGTTTGTATCAACTTTGTTTATGGATTAGTCTTTTTATATCACCCGGCATATGCTGCTACAATACAATGTCCGACGGTCATTCAAACAAATCAATCGTTACAACATGAAATAAACGATTGGAATGTATTTACGGATGAATTGAATGGTATTCATCAATTTGAGCGCATTACATTTTATTCGGGTCATCCTAAAGAAAATGCAAGTCTTACACCTGATCATGAACGCTCTAAAGTTAAAAAACTGACTTGGACATTTGGTAAACAAGAGACTTGGGTTGCATGTGATTATACACATACTAAAATTCAATTGATTCGTAAACTTCCTGATGGAACAAAAAGCTGTACTGTGACTTATAATAAAGATTTTTCTAAAGTAACGGCTATTAATTGCATTTAAATGCGGATTTGCTTTATTTAGATAATTCAAGAATCAATTTATGGCTCAAAACAATGAGTCATTTATTTTGACTGCAGAAAGGCTAAGTTATCAATTACTTAGGGAAAGTGATTTTGATGGTTATTTACTGCTTGATAGCAAGGAAAAAGAATGTTTATTTTATAAAATGCACTTAAGATAAAATTGTAGTTTTACATCCTACAATTGTCTTAGGATCTGTAGACAATTCGCTAGATTGAGACATTTTATATATTAGTAAGAGCTTGAGAAAAGATCATAATCTGAACATAGGGAGAGTTTAATGTTTGAACATCTTTCCAATTACCAACGGGCCAATCCTGCACTTTGGCAAGGTAGAAAAGATACTATCAATGCAGAACGGTTCTTTCAAAAAATTATTTTTCCTGTGCAACAAACCGATCTCATTACCAAAGAGAAAAAAACTGTTTTCCTAGGCTTTGCCAGTGATGCGGGTGTTCGTCGCAATATGGGAAGACCCGGAGCAAAATTAGGACCAGATCAAATCAAAACGCAATTGGCAAAACTGCCTTGCTCCATAGATAAACCTCTTTATGACTTAGGCACTATTTTTTGTGAAGAGGATGAACTAGAAACGGCACAAGCACAGTTTGCCCATTTAATTAGTTTTTGCCATCAACAAGGTCACCAAACTGTTGCCTTAGGTGGAGGACATGAAATTGCATGGGCACATTATCAGGGTTTGGCACCTCATTATAGTAAATTGGGGATTATTAATTTTGATGCCCATTTTGATTTAAGGCCACATCAAAAAAACCAGCCAGGTACATCGGGAACCCCTTTTTCACAAATCGCAGCCTACTGTAAAGAAAATAATCAACCTTTCCATTATTGCTGTCTTGGTATCCAAAAAATGGGAAACACACCTTCTCTTTTTGAGCGGGCTAATGAGCTTAATGTTAATTATCTAACTGCAGAAGAGTTATATGCGAATAGTTTAGCCTGGCATTTAGCTTTTCTTGATGATTTCATGCTCAATTTGGATCATATTTATCTGACTCTATGCTTGGATGTTTTAGCAGAATCATTTGCTCCAGGTGTCAGTGCGCCACAACCGCTGGGACTTACTCCCTGGCAAATTTTACCGCTCTTGAAATACATTATTCAAAGTGGCAAAGTAGTTAGTTTTGATGTTGCTGAACTGTCACCGCCTTTGGATCACGAACAAAAAACTGCTAGACTGGCGGCCCTTATTATCGCAGAATTGCTACATACTATTTAAGGAGTCAATTTCATGAAGAACACATTACTATGGGGTACCCTTTTTGCTCTGATTGGTACTCAAGTACATGCTGATGTTACTCAGTCAGTAACGACACCTGCTCCTCAAACCCCAGGCGCCATGCAACCAACACCCGTTACCCCAACTCCTCCTGGCCAAAATTTACCCTCCGTAAATCCAACACCAGCACCAGCTGCCGCCATCAATTGTGAGTATAAAATTTCTCCAGATACTAAAACTATTGATCAGTCATTGGTTATGAAATGGGCCGCTAAAGCGGTTACCCAAGCTTTTGACTTTGATCCAAATAACTTAGACGCCCAACTGCAAAAATTGCAATCCTGTTTTACTGAGCAAGGATGGACTGGTTTTAATACGGCGTTACAAAAATCAGGTAATTTGGAAGCGATTAAATCCCAAAAACTGACAGTAAGCAGTCAAGTAACGGGACAAATTGTAGTAACAGAAGCAAAAGACAATCAATGGAAAATTAATTTGCCACTGCAAGTTGTTTATCAGAATGATAAAGAAAAAGTAACACAATTACTCAGCGTTGACTTAACTGTAGGGCGTAAGATAACTGGAGATTTGGGAATTACTCAAATGATTGCTGCTCCAAGGGGGACAGTAACTCAAAAACTACCGCCCGATTTTAATCCTAACCCAGCTACGGTAATGAATCCAAATATTGAAACGACAACCCCAACAACTACACCGACTACGACCACACCAACACCAACAACAGCCACACCCACAACAACTGCACCGACTACGACCACACCAACAACTCAAACTGCACCTCCTACTACCTCAACACAGCCAACTTCTGCAAATCCTTCGGCAACCCAAACTCCAGCTACTCCTGGACAACCTACTTTGCCAGAAAATCGCTCCACACAACCCACACTTCCAACTAATACCCCTTAATTTGGCATTGTCTTTCTTGATGGGAAAAGGTAGCCTGGGTGATAACCCGGGTTATAGAAAAGTGATGTTTATCCAGAAACCTGGGTTTCGGCTTCGCCTTCACCCAGGCTACATTAGATTAAGGTATTGTTTACCTTAGGTTTTATGCGGATTTAATAGCTGGTTTATTGGCGCCAGGCTCGTTAGGGTATTCCAATACAATAACTTTTGTACCTATTTGGAAAAAGTTTTCACTTAACCATTTGGCAGCACTCGGGAAGATACGCACGCAGCCATGACTTGATGGATGTTCAGGAACTTCATATGCAGCATGGATAGTATATCCTTGATAGAAATAGGTACAATAAGGCATTTTTGCGCCACCTTTAGTATCTACAGGATATTCCCCAGACTTACAATCAACCCCTCTGCGATTATAAACTTTAAAAGTTCCGGTAACAGTTCTGCACGATTGATTTGAATTTTCTTCACATGCATCAATACCTCCTGATCCACCGCCAGTCAGTAAGCGATTACCTTCTTCATCATAAGCAGCCCATGCAGAAACCTTTGGATCGAAAATAAAACGTTTTTCACCTGTGGCCTGAATCTTCTGAGGATAATAATCACGACCTCGTTTGTCTTTTGTATAATGAACCGTCCGATGCACATAACCTGCATCATCAGTAATTAAAGTAGATGGATCATTCTCAACACAGGATGTTAACCCTCCAATACACAGTAACAAACCTGCCCAAAACAACTTATTCATTTTATCTCCACTTAATTAAAACTTGAAACATAACTACTTGCCCCACACTATGCCCCGCGGGTTGTCCGCGAGAGCCAGGAATCCCATAGCATTATTGAATCCCGTGGACAACCCGCGGGACGTAGGCAAGAGAGAGCAGTTACCTTGAAACTTACGACTCTAATTTTCTGTATTTAATTCGTGATGGCCTATCTGCTGCATCACCCAAACGACGTCTTCGATCCGCTTCGTAATCAGTGTAATTGCCTTCAATAAAGGTAATTTGGGAATCACCTTCAAAAGCCATCAGATGAGTACAAATTCTATCTAAAAACCATCGATCATGCGAAATCACAATAACACAACCAGGGAAATTGAGAATTGCATCTTCCAAAGCACGTAAAGTCTCGACATCCAAATCATTACTGGGCTCGTCAAGTAATAATACATTTCCACCGCTTTTTAGTAATTTAGCCAGATGAACACGATTTCGCTCTCCTCCAGAAAGTTGAGCCATTTTCTTTTGTTGATCTGTACCTTTAAAATTAAAACGTCCCACATAGGCACGTGAAGGCATTTGAAAACTCCCTACTTGCATGATGTCATGGCCATCAGAAATCTCTTCCCATACTGTTTTATTGGGATTTAATTCATCACGCATCTGGTCTACATAAGCCAATTGGACTGTTTCACCAACACGAATCACTCCATCATCAGGCTTTTCCTGACCAGTAATCATTTTCAGGAATGTAGACTTACCTGCCCCGTTAGGACCAATAATCCCTAAGATACCGCCTTTAGGAAGTTTAAAATCTAAATTTTCAATTAAAATTCGATCACCAAATGATTTTGTAATTTTCTCCCCTTCAAGAACTAGCTCACCCAAACGCTCACCAGGTGGGATATATATTTCATTGGTTTCGTTACGCTTTTGAAACTCTTTCGAATTCATTTCTTCAAATCGAGCAAGACGCGCCTTATTTTTGGCATGACGTCCTTTAGGTGAAGTTCGTACCCACTCTAATTCAGCTTTCATTGCACGCATATGAGCATCTTCCTGTTTCTGCTCCATCTCTAAACGTGCTTCTTTCTGCTCAAGCCATGAAGAATAATTGCCTTTGTAAGGTATTCCTTCACCACGATCCAGCTCCAATATCCATTCTGCCGCATTATCCAAGAAATATCGATCGTGGGTAATTGCAACGACGGTACCCGGAAAACCTTCAAGGTAATGTTCTAACCAAGCTACAGATTCTGCATCCAAATGGTTGGTCGGTTCATCAAGTAACAACATATCAGGGTTAGAAAGCAATAAACGACATAATGCGACTCGGCGACGCTCACCTCCTGATAATTTACCTACAACAGCATCCCAATCAGGTAATCGCAATGCATCAGCAGCAACATCCAGTTTTCTATCTAAATCCCAACCGCCACCAGCTTCAATAGCATTTTGCAACTCGCCCTGCTCGGCAAGTAAATTGTTCATTTCATCATCGCTCATTGGCTCTGCAAAACGCATGCTGACTTCGTCAAAGCGGGCGAGTTTTTCTTTCATATCCTTTACGCCTTCTTCAACAATTTCCCGTACTGTTTTATCCAGATCCAATTGAGGCTCTTGCTCGAGATAACCAATTTTAATTCCTGGTTGTGGTCTTGCTTCGCCCTCATATTGCGTGTCAACACCTGCCATAATACGTAATAAAGTGGACTTACCAGAACCATTCAATCCTAAGACACCAATTTTAGCGCCAGGAAAAAAACTTAATGAAATATCTTTTAAAATAAACCGCTGATTTTCAACAATTTTGCTGACACGATTCATGGTAAAAATATATTGTGACATAACTACTCCGTCTTTTTTAAACTGTCTTTGTTGCCTGGGTAGAGATATCCATTGTTATTGGTTAAGGATTTTTTCTTCTCCTACGTACTGCAATGAATTCGCGATATCCAGTATCCTGCTCGATTTCTGGATCCTGCGAACATATTGCAGGATGTAGGCCCTTAACTTCATAGCAATGGCGATATCCCCCTCGCTCCAGGCTACAACTCTATTCTTAATTTAATCCTTAACGTACGAGTCATTGATCTTCGCTGCGTTCTACCAATCAAGGACTACTTTACCTGATTGACCTGATGCCATAATTTGAAATGCACGTTGGTACTCATCAACTGGGAAACGATGCGTTATGACTGGTGAAATATCTAATCCACTTTGTAACATCGCAATCATTTTATACCAAGTTTCATACATTTCACGGCCGTAAATACCTTTAATTACTAAACCTTTAAAAATAACTTGATTCCAATCAATAGCTGTTTCCTGAGGCGGGATACCTAACATAGCCACATGTCCCCCATGATTCATTGCTTTCATCATATCATTTAGGGCCATAGGGTTCCCTGACATCTCCAAACCTACATCAAAACCCTCAAGCATTCCTAACTCGGAAGTTACATCAGCCAGCTTTTCGTACTTAATATTTACTGCGCGAGTCACACCCATTTTTCGGGCTAACTCCAAACGATAATCATTCACATCCGTAATAACTACATGACGCGCACCTATATGCCTTACAATAGCTGCGGCCATAATACCAATTGGTCCAGCACCAGTAATCAATACATCTTCACCAACGACATCAAAAGCCAAAGCACAGTGAGTAGCATTTCCAAATGGATCAAAAATTGAAGCCTGTTCTGCAGTAACATTATCAGGAAGAACAATTACATTACTCGCCGGTATAGATAAATATTCTGCAAAGCAGCCTGGTCTATTGACACCCACGCCTAAAGTATTACGACAAAGGTGGCGTTTACCTGCGCGGCAATTTCGGCAGAAACCACAGGTTATATGCCCTTCACCAGAAACACGCTGTCCTTCATGAAGTCCTTTTACTTCTTGCCCTACTGCAACAATTTCGCCATAAAACTCATGGCCTACAGTCATAGGTACGGGGATAGTTGCTTGCGCCCATTCATCCCAGGAATAAATATGGATGTCAGTACCACAAATTGCTGTTTTTTTCACTTTAATTAATACATCATTGACGCCATATTCAGGTATAGCGACTTCTTCCATCCAAATTCCAGGTTCCTTTTTCGCCTTGACTAATGATTTCATAAAAGTACCTCAAATAAGATCTTCTCTGCACGAGCCAGAAAAGATGACTTTGCTTTAAATAACAGAAAATTCTTTACCTACAGTTTCAAATGCTTCAATTGCTTTATCCAAATGATGCAGCTCATGTGCAGCCGACATTTGGGTACGAATTCGTGCTAAACCCTTAGGTACTACAGGATAAGAAAAACCAACCACATAGATACCTAACTCTAACAAACGGTTCGCCATACGCCCTGCCAGGCTGGCATCTCCCAACATCACAGGAATAATTGGATGTTCTCCAGGGATTAATTTAAATCCTAATTGAGTCATACCTTCACGAAAATAATGGCTGTTGCGTTTTAATTTCTCAGCCCAATGATTATTTTTCATCAAATTATCCAGCACAACACAAGAAGTATGTGCAATTACTGGAGCTAAGGTATTTGAGAATAAATAAGGTCTGGAACGTTGGCGCAACCATTCTACTATAGTCTGATTTGCTGCCGTATAACCGCCTGAAGCACCGCCCAAAGCTTTACCCAGAGTACCTGTAACAATATCAATGCGATCACTAACCCCAAAATGCTCAGGAGTTCCACGGCCAGTTTCACCCATAAAACCAACGGCATGCGAATCGTCAACCATAACCATGGCATCATATTTATCTGCTAATTCACAAATTGCAGGTAGATTTGCCAAAATCCCATCCATGGAAAAAACACCGTCTGTAGCAATTAAACGAAATCGTGCATTTTTAGCGGCGATCAATTGCTCTTCCAATGCGCTCATATCGTTATTAGCATATCGATAACGCGCAGCTTTACAGAGTCTAACCCCATCAATAATGCTGGCATGATTTAATGCATCACTAATAATCGCATCTTCTTCACCTAATAAAGTTTCAAAAAGACCTGTGTTCGCATCAAAACATGAAGAATATAATATAGTATCTTCTTTACTTAAAAATTGACTGATTTTTTGTTCAAGTTGTTTGTGAGGCGTTTGAGTACCGCAAATAAAACGCACAGAAGCCATACCATAGCCGTATTGAGCAAGTGCTTTTTGCCCTTCAGCAATAAGTTGAGGATCATTGGCCAAACCCAAATAATTATTAGCACATAGATTGATTACTTCTTCATGATTTACTGTGACAGCGGCTTGTTGCTGACTGGAAATAACCCGCTCTGATTTATATAAGCCTTCATTTTTAAGTGTCGCTATTTCAGTTTGCAAATAATCAGTAAATTGCTCAAGCACTGCATTCTCCTCTCATTGAATTATCATAAATTCCCCAGACCAGTAATCTTCTGAGGGAATCAAAAATCTATTTAAGAAAACTATTAAAAATAGTGGATCATAGCAAACTTTAAACAGAGTCACCACGAAATTTGGGATTCAAGCATTATTTCTTAGCACATACGCTGTTTTTTTGCTAAGATTGTGCCAAAGTTTTTAAAGTGTGTTGACAATTCGCTCCACAAATTCGTTTCGCAGCATATTTGCGGAATTCCAAAATCCCCAAATGTGAAATCCGTTGAACACATCGCAAAAGCGGGGATTTTGGCAAATGAATAGTCAATCTTAACCTAAAACAATCAACACGGTAGAACAAATGAGTTATCAAAGCGCACGTATTAACATGGTCAAGCAACAACTTCGAACTGGCGATGTTTTAAACGAATCCATACTTGATTTGTATGATGTAGTACTCAGACATGAATTCGTTCCCGAACAATTTACAAATTTTGCTTATTCAGATATGCAGATACCTCTTAATCATGGCCAACGCATGCTTACACCTTTAGAAGAAGGACAAATTTTGCAGGCTCTCGATCTGCAAGGTCACGAAACGGTTTTAGAAGTAGGTACAGGCAGTGGATTTTTTACTGCGATGCTCAGTAAATTGTGTAAAAAAGTAATTAGCATAGATTATTATGCGGATTTCACGAACAATGCTGCTCAGAAATTAAAAGAGCATCACTGCGATAATGTTGAATTAATTACTGGGGACGCCAACCAAGGTTGGTTAGAAGATGCTCCTTATGATGTTGTCATATTCACCGGTGCAATAGAAAAAATAACTGAAACCCAAAGATTACAGGTACTTCCCGGCGGAAAATTATTTGTTATTGAAGGAACATCACCTGTAATGCAAGGTCGATTATATGAACTGGATCATCATGAAAATTGGCATGAATCACTGCTTTTTGAAACAAACATCCCCTTACTGATCAATAAATCAAAGCCCAAAGAATTTGTATTTTAGGATGTAGTTTAAATGAAAAAATTGTTGATCTGCTATCTCATGACTTTGGGTCTGATGGCGCAATCATTTGCTGCAACAGACCTAATGGATATCTATCATCAAGCTCTTGAAAATGACCCCATCTTCAAAAATGCCTATGATACTTATATGGCGAATAAAGAAGCTCTGCCTCAAGCTTGGGCTGCCTTGCTTCCCCAAGCAGGTCTTACAGCACAAACAACTCGAAATTTCCTGCATGTGAATGATGGTTTTTTTACCATTCAAGACGACTATTACAAATCCAGAACATGGCAATTTTCTGCATCACAGGCTATTTTCAATTATCAAGCCTGGGCAAAAGTGCAACAAGCAAGGGCATCGGTTAAAGCAGCACAAGCCACTTTTAACGATGCAGCTCAGGATTTAATTCTTAGAACGGCTAAAGCCTATTTTGATGTACTGTTTGCTCAAGATACCTTAAATTTTGCCGAAGCAAAAAAACGCGCAAACATGCGCCAATACGAGCAAGCAAAACAACGCTTTGAAGTAGGCCTTGATCCAATTACCTCGGTTTATGAAGCAAAAGCGGCTTATGATCAGTCAGTAGCTACAGTTATTGCCTCTCGTAACAATCAAATTAATCAAAGTGAAAACTTAAGAAAGTTGACCAATCATGTTTATGAACTCATAGCGCCGCTGCGGGATGGCACAATTCCCCTCGTTAAGCCAGAACCCAATGATGTGGATGAGTGGATAGATACTGGCCTTAAGCAAAACTATAAATTGTTGTCTGCCAAATACACTCTTGAAGTCGCACGACAAAATATGAAAGCGCTCTCTGCAGGAAACTGGCCTACCGTAGCTATTCAAGGCAACTCAACAGAAACAACGAATGAAGTTAATACGTCCAGTCCTTTCTTACCTGCAAATCAAAAGCAATCAAGTATTGGTTTGGCTTTGAACTTCCCTGCATTCCAAGGGGGACTAGTACTCTCGCAAACACGGCAAGCAAAGCATAATTTTCAGGCTACCAGTGAAAAAGTCGAACAAACCTATAGAGATGTGGTAGTCAATAGCCGGATTGCTTTTAACACAATTACTGATGGAATTAGCAAAGTAAAGGCTGATAGACAAACGATTATTTCCCAGCAAAATTCATTGGAAAGTACAGAGGCTCAATTTGAAGTAGGTACTCGCACTATGGTGGATGTAGTAAATGCCCAACAGCGGCTTTTTGAAGCTCAGAATCAGCTTGCTAATGACCAATATACTTTAATTAATGCTGTTTTAACTCTAAAATACCTTGCTGGAACACTAAATGCAAATGATCTCGAACTGATCAATTCATGGTTAGCAACAACCCGGGTTGACAGATTACCCCCAGCTGAAAGCAAGGCTACTAAATAACAACTTTTATTCAGGTTTTTAATAATGTCCAATCCCTCTCAAGTTGAAAAAAAACTATTACATTATACGGGTAAAGCGATTGCAGATTTTAACATGATCCAGCGTGGCGATCGGGTTATGGTCTGTTTATCAGGCGGCAAAGACTCTTTTACCCTCCTAACGATCCTGGATCAGTTGCGCCGTCGCTCCGGAAATAAATTTGAACTTTTTTCTTTTACCCTGGATCAGGCTCAACCTGGTTGGGATGATACTGCGGTGCGTCAATGGCTTGTCGATCGCTCCATCCCTCATGAAATTCTAACCCGGGATACCTACAGCATCGTTAAAGAAAAAATTCCTGAAGGCAAAACATATTGTTCTTTGTGCTCACGCTTGCGCCGCGGTATTATCTACCGATACGCTGAAGAACATGGGTTCAATAAAATTGCTCTAGGCCATCATCGTGATGATCTGATTCGTACATTAATGATGTCTATCCTCTACAATGGCGATATTCGCTCCATGCCACCTAAATTACTTAGCGACAATAAAAAGCATATCGTTATTCGTCCATTATGCTATGTGCAAGAAAAAGACATTATCACATTTGCTAAAGAACAATCTTATCCTATTATCCCGTGTACTCTTTGTGGTTCGCAGGAAAATTTAATGCGTAAAAAAGTAACACATTTAATTAATCAGCTTGCTGAAGAAAACCCTAAAGTTCCAAGTAATATTCTTCATGCGTTGCAGAGTATCAAACCGAGTCAACTTATGGATCAAAACATGTGGCATTTTAAAAATCTTGAGCATGAATTGATTACGAATCAAACAACCAATACGAATGAACTCTTTAGCCTGGAAGAATTTGATCCCGTTGAAGCATAAAACATTCAGTGGCCCTGGTTGCAGTGTAACGAAACCCGGGCTTTCAGTTAACACCTCCTCCCAATTTTCACCCAAATTTCATTTAATGAACATATCAAACACACATAATGTGTTGATATGAGACAATAAGATAATAAGAACTACAAATTCTTAACCAACCCGTAACAAATTAATAACATTTTTGTTACACTAATGTTTTATTAAATAACACTATAATCTAAAATTAAAATAATTTTTCTTAACCAATTTTTATTTAGTTTTGTTATATAAAGGAAAACAAATCCATGTTTACAAATGCAACGGTTGACTCACGTATATTTCGAATTTATGTGAAACGCTATTTTAAATTTGATTTTGTAGCAGCCATAGTCGTATTTCTAGTTGCTATCCCATTATGCCTGGGTATTGCTCTCGCCTCTGGTGCGCCGCTTATTTCTGGAATTTTAAGTGGCGTTATTGGAGGAGTTGTTGTCGGTTGCATAAGCGGCTCACATGTTAGCGTCAGTGGTCCTGCTGCAGGTATGGCTGCGGTAGTAGTAGCTGCCATAGCTCATCTTGGGGATTTCAACTCATTTTTAGTTGCGCTTGTACTTGCCGGTTTGCTCCAAGTAGTGATAGGAAGTTTCAGAGCCGGATTTGTAGCAGATTATGTTCCCTCGAATGTGGTTCAGGGTCTACTCTGTGCAATCGGTATTTTGCTCATAATCAAACAATTACCGCTTGCATTCACCCTTTCTGCAGATTTTAATGAACTCAAAACCCATTTATTAGAAACAACTGAAGAAATTACGTTAAGTCCTATTCTTGCTCTGTATCACCATCTCAATACCGGGGCAATATTGATTACGATACTTTCAATCACTACATTAATCTATTTTGATTTGACCAAAAATAAGGTACTAAAAGAAATACCTGCACCGATTCTTGTCGTTATTTTAGGTGTACTTCTGAATGAACTCTTTTTATGGACCGGCTCAAGCCTGGTACAAAACTCGCCGCAACTGGTTAATATTCCTCAAACGGATGGTTTCCATGATCTATTTGGCCAATTGGAATACCCAAATTGGTCTGCCCTGGCTAATCCTAAAGTCTATCTCTATGCCTTTATCATTGGCATTGTTGCTTCTCTTGAAACCTTACTGAATCTTAAGGCAGGAGAGAAACTGGATAAAAAACGTCGTTATTCTTCCACAAACAGAGAATTAGTTGCTCAGGGAGTTGGAAACATGACAGCAGGTTTAATTGGAGGAATTCCGGTTACTTCTGTAATCGTTAGAACATCCATTAATATCCAGGCCGGATCTAAAAGTAAAATATCTACTATTTTACATGGAATTTTTATTTTCGTTGCAGTACTGTTGATTCCAGGCACGTTAAATAAAATACCTTTATCCTCATTAGCTGCCATTTTGATCTATACCGGCTATAAACTGAATAAACCTTCTATTTATCGCTCCATATATGCTCAAGGAAGTGATCGCTTTATTCCATTTATAGCTACGGTGATTGGTATTATTGTATTTAACCTGCTGACGGGTATTTTGATTGGACTGGCCGTCAGTTTGTTCTATATCTTAAAGTCAAACAGTCAGGCTCGGATTAACATTCTTAAGGAAATCCACCCTACTGGAGAAGTTAACCGCCTGGTCCTTCCACAACAAATGACCTTTCTTAATAAAGCAGCTCTGGTTGCCGAACTTGCTTCCATACCTAGAGAATCACAATTAATTATTGATGCACGGTATACTCAGTACATTGATAAGGAAATTTCCGAGTTATTAAAAGAATTTAAAGAGGAGCAAGCCCCCAATAAAAAAATCTCCTTGAATCTGATTGGCTTCAAAGAACATTATAAGATTCATAATTATATTGATTTTATTAATGTAACCACATACGACGTGCAATCAAACTTATCGCCAGCACAAGTATTAAATATTTTATACGAAGGAAACCAACGTTTCCTCAATGACAACCGGATTCACCGTTCAAACCAACTGGATATTAAGTATACTGCCAAAGCACAGCACCCTATTGCCATCGTTCTTGGCTGTATTGATTCACGAGTTCCAGTAGAAACGATTTTCGATGTGAGCTTTGGTGATATCTTTTGTGTACGCGTTGCGGGGAACGTGGTAAACAACGATGTTCTAGCCAGCATTGAATATGCGTGCAGTGTTGTTGGCGTTAAGCTCATTATCGTACTTGGCCATACACGCTGTGGTGCCATTCAATCTGCATGTGATGGGGTTGAGAAAGGCCATATTACAGGGTTACTGGATAAAATAAAGCCAGCGATCCAGGCTGAGAACGAAACTGAAACAAATCGCCATAGTAAAAATACAACCTTTGTTAATAATGTTACTGAATTAAACGTGGCCAATACCATGCAAAAAATTTATGAGCGCAGTTCTATCCTGCATGGAATGATAGAACAAAATGATATTGCTATGGTTGGTGCTGTTTATAATGTTCAAACAGGCAAAGTTCATTATAAAAATTATGAGTATGAACTAAACCAGCTTGGTGGAAAAAATTATGAGCACTTAGCCTCTAAATTAAATGCATTATTAAAAGAAGCCAAAATTCAGATATAACGTCATATCGATACAGCGAAGTAGAAGCTCAGAATAACTTTGGCTTGGTAAAAGTTTCCGGGTTTCTGCTTCGCCTGCACTCAAACTGCATCTCATCATGTCAACTCATCTGTTTTTGCACGCAAACTCCTGTATAATGCTGGGCAATTAAGAACAATATTATTTCAGGAGTAGAAATGCGTGCGTCTCAATGGTTTTTAGCAACTCTAAAAGAAACGCCAAACGATGCGGAGATAGTCTCCCATCAATTGATGCTGAGAACAGGAATGATTCGTAAACTGGGCTCAGGCCTTTATACCTGGATGCCTCTAGGTTTAAAAGTATTACGAAAAGTAGAACAAATAGTTCGCGAAGAAATGAATCGCATTAATTCTATGGAATTGCTCATGCCTGCAGTACAACCTGCTGAACTATGGCAAGAAACTGGGCGTTGGGATACTTTTGGCGGCCTACTTCTCACCATGAAGGATGCTAATGGTAGAGACTATTGCTTTGGCCCTACCCATGAAGAAGTCATTACTGACATTATGCGTAATGAATTACAATCCTATAAGCAATTGCCAGCAAGTTTCTATCAAATCCAAACTAAATTCCGCGACGAAATCAGACCGCGTTTTGGTGTAATGCGTGCTCGTGAATTTATTATGAAAGATGCTTATTCGTTCCATTTAAATTTGGAAAGCCTACAAATGACCTACAAAGATATGTATCAGGCTTATTGCCGTATCTTTGATCGTCTAGGACTCAAATACCGTGCCGTTGAAGCAGATACAGGAGCTATTGGCGGTTCCGCATCGCATGAATTCCAGGTATTGGCTGATTCTGGAGAGGATTTGATTTTCTACAGCGACCAAGGGGATTATGCAGCAAATATCGAACAAGCTACGAGTTTAAAACCAGAGAAAGCAACCCCGACCAATCAAAAAATGATTTTGGTTGATACGCCAAACAAAAAAACCATAGCAGAAGTAGCAGAATTCCTGAATGTAGCAAGCAGTCAAACCATCAAGACTTTGATTGTAAAAGGAAGGGAGCATCCTATGGTCGCTTTGGTTTTAAGAGGTGATGATGAGCTGAATGAAGTTAAAGCAATAAAACATCCTGCAGTACATTCCCCGTTACAATTTGTAGATGAAGAAGTTGTTTTAAAAACTCTGAAAGCACCAATTGGCTCATTAGGACCAGTCAACTTATCTATTCCAGTAATTGTGGATCATCATGCGCTTGCTATGGATTCTTTTATTTGTGGCGCCAATCAGGCAGATAAACATTATCAATATGCTGCTTGGGATAAAGATGTCAGTGAATACCTTGCTGCTGATTTGCGTAATGTAAAAGAAGGCGATGTCAGTCCAGATGGCAAAGGAATACTTCGCTCTTGTCGAGGTATTGAAGTTGGGCATGTCTTTCAATTAGGAGATAAATACGCTAAATCCATGAATGCCACAGTGATTAATGAACAAGGTCAATTAGAAACCATGTTAATGGGATGCTATGGCTTAGGTATCACTCGTGTGGTTGCAGCAGCCATTGAACAACATCATGATCAACATGGAATTATCTGGCCTCAAAACATCGCTCCCTTCCAGGTAGTCATTATTCCTTTAAATGGGCATCGATCAGAAGTAGTGCAAAAGCAAGCTGATGCATTATATGAACGTCTAAAGGAGCTGGGAGTCGATGTATTAATTGATGATCGTAATGAGAGAGCTGGCGTATTGTTTGCAGATCACGACTTAATTGGTATTCCACATCGTATCATCATAAGCGAGCGGAATATGGAACAAAATTGTGTGGAATATAAAAGCCGAGCAAGCGGAGAAACACAGCAATTAAGCTTGGATAAAGCAATTGATGGAATCATGCAATTAGTCACAAATAAGTAAGTACAAATCTGTAGCCTGGGTGCAGCGAAGCGGAACCCGGGAAATAATGTACCTCAGTAAAACCCGGGTTCCGCTTCGCTGCACCCAGGCTACAGATTCTTAAAATATTATTTTCGATATGAATGTTTGTTCGAACGGTTGGATTTGAGGACAGGTTGTGAGAAAATTTTTCCAAGCAAGCGCTGCATACATCAGTATGCAAGCATTGATTAGGAGAGTTTTCTCGCAAGATGCGCCAAATACAGCTGTTCCCTGTATTTACTTTTCATCTCCAGGATTACCCTGCGTATTCAAATAAGTTAGTACCTCATTGTTTTTTAATGCTTTTACTCCAATTGCAGTGATTTGATTAAACCCTACATCTAAAGTATAAAGAGTTGTTGTTTCAGCTAAAGCCAAAGCACCCTCATCACCAATAGAGTTGTGACCTAAATCCAAATTTTGTAACTGTACCGCTTTTGCCAAGATTTTTGCCCCATAATCTCCAATAAGATTATTATTTGCATATAAGTTATTCAGAGAACTTATTTTTGCCAATTCAGCGATGCTCTCATCATCAATGAAATTATTGTCGATGTTCAGCAAGGTAAGATGATTTAACTCAGATAAAGCCTGAGCTCCTTCTCGACCCACATCACAATCAGCAATTGAAAGCCACTCAAGCATCCCGGCTTGGGCTAAAAAAATTGCTCCATCATTATGTAACGGATTGTGATCAATAATGAGATAAAGCAAATTCGGTTTTCTTGCTATAATTTTCGCCCCATCTTTATCAATATTATTGTCAACCAAATCAATAAATTTAAGCGATTGATTCCTATCAAGAAATTCTATACCTTCATTACCTAAATGATTACTACTTAAATATAAGCTTTTCAATGTCTTATTCGCAAACAGTGCTTTTGCCCCTGCTGTACCAATTTGAGCTTTTCTTAGAGAAAGATGAATCAGTGATTTATTTTTTGCTAAAAATTTAGCACCTGAAGGACCTATGGGGTTATCATCAAGAGAAAGAAAAAATAAGGTAGTATTATTTGCTAAAGCTTCAGCTCCATAGGGACCAATATGATTCTCCCCCAGCAGAAGATAAACCAATGAGGAGTTTTTTGCTAACGCCTCAGCCCCCAATGAGCCGATGCGATTTCCATTTAGAAACAAATAGCGAATATAAGTATTAGTGGAGAGTAATTCGGCACCTTGGAAGCCAATCTGATTATCGGAGAGGCTCAAGCGGGTAATTTCGGGATGCTCTTTGAGATAAGATAGAATTTGCGGAATATCCCGATCATGTATATTACATTGATCCATAAATATACCACCATCGCTGACATATGACTCTATATTTTCAACACATTCATTCCCTTGGTATACAGAATTTTTTATTTTATCCTTAGCAAATAGAGATGAACTCATTGCACTCAGTATAAGCAAAAGACATAAAGCAGCTTTTCTCATCATGAACCCAATCCTTTTGTTAAATCTGATGTCTATAAGCTAGGAAATAAAAACTATGAAGTTGTATCACGAAGATAAATAAAAACCAACACACCAACTGATAAGATTTCTGGAGAATAGGTACAAAAGTATATTCTTGCAGTTCAGGCAAGCTCAAGATTACACGCTTGCGATTCATCACGGGTAATTCGAAAATTAGCAAAATCCTGGATAAAATGGGTTATATAGTAAGCTAATGAAAAATGAGTATGCTCTCCAAAAATATTATGATAAATCTCTTCGGGAGATTCCTCTAAATCAGCACAAAAGGTTTTTAACAAAAAGTCCGCATATTTTTTATTGATTTCCCCCCATTTGTTTAAGATTGATTGAGCATGTGATAACTGAATCTCTTCTGTAAAGGCACTTAATTTATTGTAATGGTATAAATTCCCTACAAGATAAAGCATAAAAACACGTGTTTCCATATACTGCTCAGAGATAGCATTCAAGACCGACGGGACAAGGAGTTTAATTGGTAGAAATTTGGAATCTAGATTTTGCATGACAAAGAGTAAGTTCCAGCTCTGATACAAATACATCCACTCGGTACTTATAAAAAATTGACTCACTCGTTTGGGCAGCTGATTCACAATTAAATCAGGAAGAAGGCTGTATTTTTTATCCTCTATTAGTGAACTTCCAGCAGGTAAAACAAGCTTCATAAAGGAAAAACCATTAGGCGGTTGAGTATGTTCTAATACACGAATAAGCACAGAACCTGCAAAGGAATTATCATTAGGCTGTCCCTCTTCGTTAGGTTTCTCTTCCCAAATCGCCTCCAAGATATTTAAGCTCACATTTTTAACTGAATCACAGTGCTTTTCACCTATTGGTGTAGGACAGATTTTCGTATTCCAAAGGGCTAATCCATGTTTCTTAATAAACTCTTTTGACCTCTCCTGAATTGCTTCTTGGCCAAGCTCATCGTTTCCCAATAAACGCGTAAATGCACCTGAAGTCATTACTGGATCAACAGAAACTAACTTTAGGTTTTTAAAAAGCGAAAAATTGTATCTGTTTGAAGCAAAAAATAAATTAAAGAGTGGATTTCCTGGATATGAAGTGCTCCTTTGCTTTTTAGTAAAACAATATACATCTTCATTAAATGTAAAACTATTTACCATAGTCACAGAACATGCTTCAAATAAACATAATAAATTCAGCTGAATTTGCAGCTGTTTTGACATCATTTCCAATTCATGATCTGAAATTAACTGTTCATGCTCTATAAAAGCAAGTAACTCGCAAAGAGGAGTATTGTTTAGTAAACCAATTTCTACAGACTCAATAAGCCTGCTCAAATCAATTGATTCCTCTGTAAGTTTGATCAAAAAGTTCTTAAGCCCTTCATCACGAATTGTAAACGAATCAAACTTTAAGTCTTCCATGATTTTTTTGATAATTGATGGATCAGTTTGTTTCTTAAGATAGCTAAGCACACGGCTTAAAAAATGTTTTGTTAAAAGTTGTCCCATAAAAAAATCGTTACAAAAGAAAGGGATATTCATTCATTTTATTGAAATATACTTTAAGAGTATAGGGTAAGCGTGTCTCGTAACATGATATAAAGCAAAATACTATCACTTCGAAAATCCCAGAGTCTCTATTCGGCGTTTTATGCGTAGATCCAGCTCTAATCTTTATACTCAAAGAAAAAGCCCCTATACGTCTCACTTTAGTTTCTATTTAAAATAGCATTTTTCGTTGCTCTAATTTCTTTACCTTTATTTATAGAAAAGATTTTTGTAATCTCCACACCAATAAAGAAAATTTGCGCTGAATAATACACCCAAATTAAAATAATAATTAAAGAGCTTGCAGCGCCAAATATAGAATATCTAGAAAATTGTATAAGATAAAATTCAATGAGAATTTTTCCGAAGTTAAACAATAAAGAAGTGATCAATGCCCCCAACCACACATCGCGCCATTTTAATACCACATCCGGGAGAAACTTAAATATCATTGCAAATAACACTGTGAGAACACAAAAAGAGATGAAATGATTTATTATTAAATCCATTAAAATATTTGTATTCATCATATAATTTAAATAATTACTTAAAAGAGTGAAACCGGTACTTAAAATTAATGATACTAAGAATAAAAACGCAATTCCTAAAACAATTACAAAAGAAAAAAAACGACTTTTTAATTTTGCAAACCATCCTGCATCAGGATTTGTTTTGACACCCCATATCTCATTTAATCCTACTTGAATCTCAGTAAAAACTCCTGAGGCGGTAAATAAAATAACTAGAAAGCTGATTACTCTTGTTAAAAAAGAAGGGGTTGGATGCGCTCTATTTTGAATTATTTCTTGAAGTTGTAACGTGGGTTCTTTTCCTATTAAACTGCTTGCTTGGGCTAAAATTTGATTACGAGAAGCTTCTTCACCAAATATTGTTCCTACGATGAAAATACAAATTAATAAAATTGGAGCAAGGGAAAATAAAGTATAATAAGCAAGTGCTGCAGCTTTGCTTGAAACTCTATCATGGCTCCAATTATTAAATAGTTCTTTTAGGAAATTCCAAGAGTTCATTAAAATCATTTTTTGTCCTTATAATAGGAACTCTTTTATAGGAAGGTGCGAAATGTCTGAGTGCTTCTAGCCTATTTTTTTCAAAAAGCCAAATATTCAGTCAATAGCATCAACTTTATTTTAATACTACATATAGCGCAGGAAAGCCAAACATTTTTTATTCTATTTTAAAGCACTTCCTTACGCTGTAATAATTAAGCACACTTCAAAGAAAATATTTAAAATTTATTCATATTGCGAGAGGTACTGATTTCACCAAGTTCTATTCCAGCGAGGATTTCTGAAAATATATCGAAATTTTGGGAATGCGAATTCGTATTAATTATGGGAAACATGATATGTTGAAAAAAATGAGCTCTTTTTTTAATTTCTTCAGCATAGATTCTTGCTACTAATTCAGGATCATTTTTAAATGCGCCACAACCCCACGCACCGAGGGTCGCATAAGGCTTTCCCTCAAGAATTAATGTGTCCAGTTGTGCTGCAATTCGTCGGCGCAAATTACTTTCATATGCGTGAAGCTCTTGGGATTGTGATTCAGAAAAGTGCTCAGGAGCAGCTGATCTTAATTCATAAAAAGGAAAAATACTTGATGGAGGAAGAAACAAGTAGCTTATATCAGGATTAGGCTCATACCCACTTGAGCTAAATTCATCTGTTGATGATGGGAGAAAATATAGTTCCTCTCCTCTGAAACAGACTCTAGGTTCTTTACTAAAGAAGGTCTTATAGAGTTCATCAGAAGAAAAAGCTCCGGGACAACGTTCTTTTAAGATATCGATTTCCATATCCGTCATTTTCTTTCTTGCCTCAAGCAGCTGTCTTCCTGCCTCCGTATATAAAAATAAGTTGGTATTTTTATCAAACTCAACCCATTTATCCATCAACGAAAGTGCACATGTGGTTCGATGCCACATATTTTCTTCTTGAGCATTTCCTCCTTCTAATACGGCCCCGCCGGGGTAGAGCGAGCTCGCCATATTTAATACCGCATAAGCTTCACCATGCTCTTCCGTTGCCTCACGAGTTGCAGTTCCCCAATCTTGAGGTACAACGTCAACTCTCTTAGGAGCTTTAGATTTTTTTTTTGCCCAACGATTTAAATTATCTATTGCCTGTTGCTGTAATCTTTTTTGTTCTTCAGGAATTGTTATCAGCTGTATGGTTTTTTCCATACTTTTATAACGCCAACTCTTACCTGATAAGGCACCACTTATTAAACCTGGTTTTTGTGCTCTAATGGCTTCTTTTATGAGGGAATAATGTTCATGATTTGAGGAAACTCGCCTGAAAAATCTAGCTCTCATAATTTAAATCCTAAATATACTACACCGCGTCATTCCCTGCTTCACCTTATACTCCTTGCTTTCTCTGAGATATCAAATGAGTGTGTTTTTCAATTTTGTCTTGTGTAAAAAAATTTCCTCTTCATAGAGAATGCTTAAAGCAGACAAAGATTGATTCGAAAATGAATTCGATTCATATATTTATCATAGTGTATATAAATTTGAATTCAAGAAGATGCTTAAATACCGTTTTTATCTGTTGGAAAGATAAGAATACTTTGACTTTTTAGTACAACCAATTTTTTTAGAAAAAGTTTTTATTATCAACTCTGTATTTTTCCTCGAAGTAGTTATGGATAAGTTTTTTTTATTAAGAACCGTTTGTTTCATAAAAATAACTTATTAGGAATTGCATCGCTTATTTCAGCGTTCTTTTTCCTGTGGAGGAACTACAATTGCGAAAGGTTCGCTGGAACTACCATCTATGATTTTATTCAATAATTTAACCCTTATTAAAACCCTCATCGTTTTGCTCTCCTCAGAGCATTTTATTTCCTGGGGCTCACGCTTACAATTTGCAACTTGGTGCACTGTGTCTATAGGACTGGTATCGCTATCAATTACTTTTTGATGTTCCAAGTCGATAAGAGTTAACTCCAGGTGACTGAGCGCCCATTCGTTTCCTTCAGAAGTATATCCCACACGTCGTTCGTGCACCAAAGTAACCTTTTCCCCTCTTTTAAGCATGGTTTGATATTCCCATATTGGGTTTTCTACAGTCAACTCACTTTCAATAATATTGTTTCTTTGTTGAAACGCTTTTTCCATGTTGATATAACCCCAGCCATAAGTTCTATTCCAGGCTGAACCCATAATTTTAGAATGGCCAGAATCTGCTGTACCTGCATCAGTCCAGGTATCCGCGCTATTAATGAGTAACGCTTTGATGGCCATAGGATTCTGAATCCCTGCATCTTGTAATAGCAAGGCAGAAGCTCCTACATGCGGGGCAGCAGAACTAGTCCCCCCCATAAGGCGATAACCATCTTTGTAGTTCATTGCATTGGAATAGATAAAGCCATACACTTTGGGATCGGGAGCACAAGTCATAGTATCATGGCCAGGTGCAGTTAAATCCGGCTTACGTCTACCAAAAGGTGTAGGGCCGCGGCTGCTGGTGTTCTTAATATGATGTTTACTTCTATCTGCAGTTTTTACCACGGTTTCATTTTCAGAAACAAGCGTATTCATGTTGGCAACTGTAATCCCATTATAATTATCGCCAGGAACAGTCAGGGTAGAGGCAAAGGTGAATTGATGTGTGGGCTCTATATATCCTGCATTCCCAGCTGATTTTACCCAGAGAATTTTTTGAGTATTCACCACATAGTCTATAACTTTTGCAAGCCCGCTCCATTCAGGACAAGCAGGACAATTTAAATCCAGCCTACCATTTCCCATGCTGTAATTAATAAGCGTAGGTTTAAGTTCAGAACGATGCAACATCCAATCCAGAGTTTCCATAGTACGCATGATACTTGAAGGATCGGCGGTTTCCTCTCCTGCTAATCCAGAAATAATTGTAGAAGCACCATAAGCCATACCTTTGTATTTTTCATGATTGCTGGCATAAATACAGGCTACACCGGTTGCATGGGGCTCTTTTACGCCATTAATGAGATTAGAATAGCCAGAACCTGGCTCTTGATGAACTATTAATCGTTTATTGGATAAAGAAGGATGCAAAGGATCTACACCGGTATCAATTATGCCGATAATTCCTTTTTGGCCGGTATAACCATGGTTCCACCAATTACTTACATTAGGATAAAAAGATGAAGGCGCAAGTTTTAAAACTTGCGCAGTCACATCCAGCTCCGATTGAGCAGCAAAATGAGAAGAAATTTGTGCAGCAGCATCAAAATCTGCAATTTGATAAAGTAAATTACGACTCCTGGGAACTTGGATTGCTACTGCGGGCATGAAGCCTAAATCTTGAACGTTCACATTCTGAATTTTTTTTATTTCTTCAATAAAT
The DNA here is from genome assembly GCF_001648595.1 of Legionella bozemanae. GTDB lineage: Bacteria > Pseudomonadota > Gammaproteobacteria > Legionellales > Legionellaceae > Legionella > Legionella bozemanae. Next base: position 191,225 of record NZ_LBAW01000001.1, read on the forward strand.
GATTCTTTTTCTGAAATATTATGCAAAAAGACCAGAATCGATAAAGGAGTATTATCAGAAGCTCTGGAATGTCTTAAAGTATGGAGAACATCAGCATCAATAATAGCCCTAGCAGAAAGAATAGGACTTACTGTGAGTAAAATTATCGCAAGATAAAATCTTTTGAGCTTACGCCACATAGAATGCCTCACTTATGGAGTCAATATCAATGAACAATATTCATTTACCTAATGGCAAAATATTGTGTTTCAGGGTAATTTTAAAGCAAGGAATCAAAAGAAGAAAGCTGTTCGTATAAAAAAATTGCTGTTAATACAATGAGGTAGATCCATCTTTCCTTTGAGCAGTATCTTTGAAGAATCCCTCAAATGAGACTTCAGCTTCCTAAAAAAAGATGAGATGATTTATAATCTTCTATTTGTCTAGTCGTTTTTCGAATAAGCAGTTTGTTTTAAAATTAAAAAACGTGTGAGTAAGAAGCCAATAATAATTCCTGCAAAATTTATCCAATAAAGCGGCCAGGAAAAAATTCCAAGCCCCACAACATTCGGACCGGGACAAATCCCAGTAATTCCCCAACCTACACCAAAAGCTGCTGCACCAAGAATAAGCTGCCAATCAATTTTTTCTTTGGTAGGTAACTCATAACAGCTGTTTAGTAAAGGCTTAGTCAACCATTTACGCAATTGGAACAAAAGAAAAGTAACTAATAAAGCCATAAAAAAAGTAACATATAAATTAATCTTAAATGTATCAGCTCCAATTTTTAGACCTGCAATAATAATATCTGGACTATACATACCCGTTAAAATTAAACCTAAACCAAATATTAACCCAGCGATTAATGCGATCAGAGAGTTCATATTTTATATCCTTAGTGTGTTAGCCAGGAAGTAATTATTGCAATAGGGAAAAAGATACTCACAGCAATTATTGAGCGTTTGCGTAAGAGTGATATTCCACATAATCCATGTCCACTGGTACACCCATTACCAAGATAGGTGCCGCCACCAACCAATATTCCGCCAAGAATCAATAGCTCATAATTCGTTTTAAAAACAGCAGCAGGATTGGGGACTGTCTGCAGAAAATTAAAGAGAACCCCGCTTAAAAACAATCCCACAATAAATGAAATATTGTCAATATTTGGACGATAAGTTGTAAAATCCCATGACCGAAAAAGGATACCACTACAACCAAGAATTCTCCCTCGAACCAACAGCATTATTCCGGCAGCAACTCCAAGAAGGATCCCTCCTAGAACAACGTGTATTTCAATTATCATTATGACGGTCTCCTGTATAGATAAGATAATTTTTTGATAATACACATAAAATATTTTATCCACTTTAATATAACTATTATTGTGGCTGGAAATAAATGGAATACAATAAAGTTTGTGTGCAACAAAAAACAGCAAAAGCATCCTATTTAACTCAAAAATGTTATGCTTTCTGCTGTTCTTCGTAATTGCCGCTATAAATTAAAGGAATCACTTTACCATTCGAATCGAATACCGCGATTACCAGGCATTATTCAATGAAATCACCAGAAAGGAGAATAAAAACCGTATGATTCGTTTCATAAATATTTTCCCCTGTAATTTTCAAGTACCTCTTCATCGAAAATTCTAAAATAAATCAAACCAAAATTTGCACACAAAAAGAATTAAATTGACACAATGGCGTTTAATTTGATATGTTATTCTGCGTAGATAAAATTTTAATCAAATATATCACCATGAATCATCGCAATACGAACAAAAGCACTAACTTTCCTGCAGTGTTCACTGCAAAGTTATCGCTGTGCCATGATTTTTTACCTACCGCAATCGCTTCAGTAGATATTATTATTATTTTGCCCTCTTTACCCTAGAGCGGTCAGTTATTTTTTATTCCCGAACCTCTCTAGGGGGAACATCGGGTGTTTGGAATAACTGAATATTAAAGCTGGAGGGTATCATGACTCAAACTAACTCTTTTAACCTAAAAAACAATTGCTTGCCCTTTGTTATGTGGTTTTTTCCACTATCGTTTTTTGCACTTCAATTTATATTGCGTCTATGGCCGGGATTGATGATGCAAGAAATAATGACTCGGTTTTCAATCGATGCAGCCAATTTTGGCCTCTTAGCTGCATTTTATTATTATGGATATGCTGGAATGCAAATTCCTATGGCATTATTGCTCGAAAAATTTGGCGCCAAAAAAGTAGTTTTTATCTTTGCACTACTTTGTGGTTTAAGCGCCCTGCTCTTTACCTCGACTCATAATTTTTACCTGGCCTTATTAAGCAGATTTTTAATCGGGGCCAGCTCAGCCGTTGGTTTTTTGGGAGTATCCAAAGTTATTTCTGAATGGTTTAGTAGCACTCGATATTCTCAAATGGTTGGATTTTCTTTTAGTGTTGGGCTTTTAGGAGCTGTCTATGGTGGCAAACCATTAACTCAGTTGCTTTCGACCTACAGCAGTCAACGGGTAGGATTAGTGCTTGCATTATGCTCCATAAGTGTAGGTGTATTCGCTTATTTGGTATTGCGTACTCCCAAGAATTTTAAAGTAAAAGCGAATGAGTTTAACCTATCTCATTTATCTGTGTTGTTCACTTCAAGAATATTATGGGTTCTTGCCCTAGCTAATTTGTTAATGGTCGGTGCACTCGAAGGGTTTGCTGATGTGTGGGGAGTATCTTTTTTAACTGCTGCCTATGGTTTTGCTAAATCTGATGCAGCCCTACTCGTCTCATTGATTTTTGTAGGTATGCTATTTGGAGGACCATTACTTGCGTTTCTTAGTAAAAAAATAGGAAATTATACTGTTATAGGGATTTGTGGAATCGGATTAACCTTAGCGTTTCTAATGATTCTCTCAGGAAATGTGAGCAATTGGTGGCTCCTTAGTACTTTATTCTTCACTATTGGGCTTATGTGTTGCTATCAAGTAATTGTATTTGCGGCAGGTTCCACTCTTGTTTCCAACAAACAGTTAGGAATAACCATAGCCTTTTTAAATTGTATCAATATGCTTGGCGGGTCATTTTTTCATACTGTAATAGGTAAAATAATGGATTATTACTGGGAGGGGAACCTCACCGAAAATGGGCTAAAGCAATACAGCCTGTCCTCCTACCACCACGCTTTGATGGTGATACCAGCCTGCGCCCTTTTGGGAACGGTACTCATTTATCTGCTTCACAGACACATCAAGAGTCAGGTGAATCTAAAGTCGGCTAAACCTATTGTGGTTTCTGAAACTTCATTTTGAAATATTGTGAACGGCGAAATGGGGCTTGTTTACATTTCGCTGGATTGAGCCAAAATAGTAGCATGATCAGCAGCCCTTATTGATTTGAGTTGTATTATAAAATCCTCTTCAATTTTATAATGCAGGCAATTGTTTTTTATTTTTTCAATATAACCCAATTCTTCCAATCTATTTAGAGCCGGGAGAATCTCTGTAGATAATTCATAGCGAAACCGAGGTACAAATGAATTCAATATTGCCTCTTTTTCAACGACAAGAAACTCTCTTATGTTCTTATTATTAGGGTTAGTCACATCATTTTTAATGATATTCATAAAATGAGAATAATCATTAAAAAGCTTATCCAAATCCAATATTTTTTTATTCTTTATCTTTTTAGTATTTTTTTTATTATTCATGAATTTTTGTATGTGCCATCCACCTAAAGCAGTAATAAGACAACCCGTTAAAAAGCCGACTAAAAATGAGGTATCCATAGACATTGTTTCAATTAAAATTTTGATGGTACAAAAACATGATCATCGATGTAATCATAAGTTGGTTAATTATATATCAAAAAATGATTAAAAGTAACAACACTTTTTTAAGATTGCAAACCATGTCCACATGTTTACGAATGGGAGCCCAGCTTGATTTTTCAATTGGGCATGAATAAAATACATCTAATTTGTTCTGTTTGACACTCGTCTGCGTGCATCGTGACCACCATGCCAGAACTATTGCTTCACATAACTCATCAAAAGAGGATAATATGCTAAAAAAGTTCTTCATTTTTTCCATTATGGTTCTAGTTGGCATGTTGACTGCCTGTGGTCCTATTTATAATACAGAATACAGTTTTGTTCCGCCAAAATCAGATATCGCAAAAATGTGCACAGCTCAGTGTATTCAAGGTAAAAATGATTGCGAACAAAGTTGTCGTGTGGACAATGACAATTGCCGTATGAGAGCACAACAAAACGCCATGTTTGAATACAAGCAGTATAAAGAGGACCGCAAAAGAATGGGTTTACCAATTAACAAATCAATGAATGATTTTGATCGAAGCAGTAGCTGTAGTAACTCATGCCGATGCGAATCCACCTATAGAGCATGTTATTCAGCTTGTGGTGGTGAAGTATTAGAACATAAAGTATGTGTTGCTTTCTGTGACAAACAGCAATAAAAATAACCCTCAAGCTTTAGGCTAAAACCAGTAAAAAACCAGCAATTTTTAATTCAATAAATTGCTGGTTTTTTACTGGCTCTTCGCGATTAATACGCATAGTATTAAATGATTCCTTGCTTGGTAGCCAAAAATGTTTGAAAAACCATCCCTCACGCATCAAAAAATTATTGAACACCTAAAAATTGATTATCACATCGATACACTTACCCTGACCCATCTCTCAATCGGTGCAGATATAAACGCTTCACTATACAAAGCAGACACAAAAAATCAGTCTTATTTCGTCAAGCTAAAAAAAGGTTCTCATCATGAGGTAGCGATTGATGTTTTGGATCTTTTGCGCAAGAAGGGAATTCAGCAAATTATTAAACCCATTAACACCACTGCAAATCAACCCATTTTGTATGCTGATGAATTTAGCCTCATTGTTTACCCCTTTATTCACGGACAAAATGGTTTTAATCAAACCTTAACAAAAGAGCAATGGATCACACTTGGGAAAACTTTAAAGCAAATTCATGAAATCGATGTACCACAACTCATTCAACACCAACTTCGACATGAATTATATACATCGAAATGGAGAGAGTATGTAGGAACACTTTGGGAGCACATTGAAAAATCATCTGCTTTAGATGAGTACGCGCTCAAGCTGATCACCTTTGTGAAAAAAAACCATGCGGTGATTGTTCACTTAGTAGAGCGCGCGGAACATCTCGTCCAAAAGATACAAAACACTTCGCATCAATTGGTCTTATGCCATTCTGATATCCACGCTGGAAATATATTAATAAGTCCTCATCATTCTATCTACATTGTAGATTGGGATGAACCGATAATGGCACCAAAAGAGCGCGATCTGATGTTTATAGGCGGCGGAATTGCCAATGTTTGGAATGAACCTTATCAAGAAACTCTTTTCTATAAAGGCTATGGCAAAACCGAGATCAATAAAGCACTTTTAGCCTATTACCGATGTGAGCGAATCGTAGAGGATATCGCTGTTTATACTCAAGAAATTCTTTCTGTCTCCTCAGAGTATGGAAATAAAGCTCAATCTTACGAACATTTCATCAGTATGTTTGCAACAAATGGAGTAGTAGATATTGCCTTAAACACCGCAGAAATATGACCTCAACAGACAACACATTTATTTTACAATTTAAACAACCTTTGCCACACTTTATATAGCGTCGTCCCCTTAAATTCTAGACAAGACGCTAGTAAAGGGAGGTGAAGGAGTGTACTCAAGTACATAACCTGAGCCGAACGAGCTTGCAACGATGTATAGAACTTAGGGGGGGCTATGTGACCTATTCTTGTGAGAGCAGAATAATAATGAAGAAAATTATCCTTTATTTTTTAGCGTTCATTGGCACAATCGCTCTATTATTTCTTGTCTCCGAATGGTTTGGCAGAAGTAGCAGAACAATGTATGCGGGAAGTCCCATGCCAATGCAAGCAGCAGTCGGAAAGCCTGATTACGCTGTTGGCTCGATGGCAATGCAAGTAAACAATCAGTCTAATGCAAGCCAACCTTCACAAAATGTAATGCGCGGTATGATTATTCGTAATGCAAATATTTCATTGCAAGTTGATAACATTAATTCAGCAATGGAAAAAATCTCTCAATTAGCGGAAAACTCAGGAGGCTACGTCGTCAGCTCCAATTTAATGCAAGATAATAACGATGCGAATAATACCACTGCAAATATTAGCATAAGAGTACCCGCCCAAGGTTTAAATAATGCATTAACTGCATTGAAATCATTAGCAACACAAGTCACCCAAGAATCAGTAACGGTCGAAGACATTACGCAACAATTTGTCGATTTACAAAGCCAGCTTAACAACTTACAAACTGCTAAAGAGCAGCTGTCCAAGATTATGGCCAAAGCAAAAGAAACAGCAGATGTTCTTAGTGTGTTCAGACAATTAAGTGATGTACAGGGACAAATTGACGTAATCCAGGGGCAAATTAAATATTACAAAGAATCAGTAGCTTATTCATTGATCAATATTAACTTGAATATGAATCCAATAATTCAAACAGAGCAACAAAAACAATGGAAAATAACAGAAGCATTTATTGACTCCTACCATGCCTTAGTGGATCAATTACGTAGCGTTACTTACGGTTTAATTGAATTTTTTGTGTATTTCTTACCGTTAATTTTGTTATGGATTTGTATCAGCCTGATTGTTTTTTGGATAGGAAAAAAAGTTTGGAATAATTTAAACAAAAAGTAAGAATTTCCATATAACATATTGTTTTATATAAGAAAAATAAGAACATCCTCATTAGCTTCCATACGTTAATAGACAAATTGGCCTAGAAAAAAACCAAGAGAACAAAATACAGACTATTATTTTTTAATACAGCAGATAAAACTAAAAGAGAGATTGTTCTGTGTTCTATTATTTTAAATCAAAACAATTTATTGCTTTTTTAATGGCAGGAGTAATAGCAGTTATCGTAAACTTTTGTAGCAGAATCCTCTATAGCTATTCATTCAGTTTTTCCACATCCATTATTTTAGCCTATGTTACTGGAATGGTTGTATCGTTTATTCTTACCAAATTCTTTGTATTTAAGGCAAGCCAGCAGACATTTACCCGGTCCATTATTTTTTTTATTCTGATTAATTTAATTGGCATGTCACAAACGTTACTTGTTAGTTTATTGTTTGCCCATTATTTTCTGCCCGCTATGGATATTAAATCTTTAGAAATTGCACACGCAATTGGGCTCGCCTCACCTACGTTTACCACTTATTTGGGACATAAATTTCTAACTTTTCGAGAAAAAATTTAGGCCTTTCGGACTGGAGGCGTCAACTTTTTGATTAGGAGCCCTTAATGTATTGAACCATTATTCAAAAAATACTTTACTTACTATGTCCCGCGGCTTGTCCGTGAGATCCAGCACTAGTGCAAATTTCAGGATTCCGCAGGCAAGCCACGGGATGTAGAAATGATGTAGAAATAAAGGTAATGATAAATAACAATCCTCCAGGCTCAAGTAAGATGGACCTTAATTTGTTTTAATCGTTTGGATAATAAACCCAGAGATTGGGTTCAACATAAGTTCCTATGTCATTAACAAATTTTACTGGGGCTAAAGCGTCTTTTACTACATAATCGCCGTCGCCAGGAAAATGCATTCCTGCCCACTCTTCCCATTGCGAACTTGAAGCAGTGACACAGGCGGAGCGATGGCAAATCTTCACAATTCGCGCCCCTAGATTAAGGTGAGTTTTTATCCAGGGATCAAAAATTAATCCATCCTTATTTTGCCACATAACATACTCATCTATGGGGATTAAGGGATATATGCTTTTTAGGCTGGGTCTTACAGGTATAACTAAAGAAATAAAATTTCTCTTCCATGCACTATTTTTTAAATACTGGAGCAGCATTTTGCTCAGCCCCTTATTACGATGTGTATCAGATACGGTGATCGATATGGCACATAATAGATTAGTTGATTCAATGGGATACTTCTCATAAAGACCTGTATTAACTACCCAACTCACACCTTCATCAGAAAGCGCAAAAAGTGGTTTTTTCCAAATCAAGGGAATAGAATTAGCTATTCCAATTAGCTCATTATTACCATCAAGTAAACTGATCTGAAAATCAGGATATAACTCATACATCTTAAAAACAATTTCATCAGCTAAACGCAAAAAATCCGGCCAAACACGTTTCCGCAAAGCACTTACTTTATCAAGCAAGTTCAATTGCTCTTTACCACAAATAATCTGAACTTTTCCGCTGGCTGGTATTTTAGTGGTCATATACGTTCTGCTTGCTTAAGTAATGCATTCCACCAAACAACCATCGCATCGATCGCTTGTTTTGCTCCTGATAGTACATTATTTTTTCGAATGAATTGTTCGCAGTTCATGTCTTCTGATGAAGAATAATTATCTTCTTGCGCGCGATCGACAAACATTCCAAGCCCATCTTTATGTCCTTGCTCGACACCATTCAAATGCATATCGTGGAACGCTTTCAATCTTGATTTTTCCCATTGCATCGCTCTGCGTTGAACTACTTCATGAGAAATATCAAGGAATACTTCATGCTCAAATATTGCCGCGGTTTCTGTTGCATACACAGCGCCTAAGGTACTTGATGGGCATGTAGCAATGAGATTTGAAATGGCATCAAAAAATTCAGTTGTGGGACGAAACTCAAGACGTTTATCCACATCAGTTCCTATTTCTGACAATGATTTTTTATAGATGGCTGCATGATTTTTTTCTTCATCAAAATTACGTTGTAACTCTTGGAAAACACCTTGTTCTTTAAAAAGCCTTGTGGTGTTTGCCGCCGTCGACAGGAATCGAGTATTCTTTAAAGAAAACTGATAATGCTCTATCATCAACCATTCTAAAGCAGGCTCAGAAAATCGCTTTAAATGATGCAAGTGATTTTTTACAGCAGATATGAATTGATTGTTTAAGTTATCAATTGAACTCGTTAATTTTAATGTCATAACAATGCATCCTTACTCGTTAAAAACATGTTGAATTTAATTTTTAAATGTATCAAATAACTAACAGAGCTAGAGCAATAAGAGTAAGAGCGATATAATCTCCCCTAATTTTGCTCCCGCGATTCGGCTGAGTTTAAAATTCGATACTTTATAAAAAAATAATACATAGCCAGCTATTTAATAGTCAAGCATTATTTTGAGGTGCACTTTATATGCCATTTAAAATTGATGAACATACAGGGATTTTGATCAAAAAAGCCGCTCGACTTTTTGAGCAAGTTGCGAATAAAAATCTTGATGAACTCGGTGTAACTTACGCACAAACTGTTTTTCTTGTTCGGCTTTGGGACCAAGATGGACAAAATCAAATTGAACTTGCAAGAAGTGCAGGCTTAAAACAACCCAGTGTAGTTCGTATTTTAGATAGGATGGAACGAGATGATTTGATTACTCGTGTACGGAATAAAGAAGATAGGCGAGTGTTCAATTTTTACCTTACTGAAAAAGCGAAAGAAGCATGTCGAAAGCTGGAGGAACGTGCAAACACCATGGATGATATTGCTACTGTCAATATTGCTCCCAACAAAGTCGAGCAATTCAATCAAATACTTATGAACATCATAGGTAATTTACAAAATTTTCTGGAGAATGAGTGAATTATTTTCTTCAGTATCAGTATTGGAGCATTTTGTCATTTATTTTGTAAATTATAAAAAACAAAAAAATCAACATATCAAACAACGATCTGACTTGGGCTCGGACCTGATTTAACAGCAATATCTTTAAAAAAACTCATACGCTTATGCAACAAACTTTTAGCTCTGTACACTAAATAAAGTGTATATCGAGGAGCTGTTTGTGGATGATGCAGTTGAACGACTGAGTTATCTTCTAAATAAGGTAATAAATAAGATTTTGGCAAACATGCTACTCCATAACCATTTCTTACCGACCGAATCAATCCCATTACATCAACAAATGTAAGAGCGGGTTCGATGGAATTAGGAGATATATCCAATGCAAGTTCAGCATACCTTTTAAGAAAAGGCATGGTATCCTCATAAGCAAGCCATCGCATGGATTTAAGGCTTTTGTTAAAAGCAGATTCACTCGTTTTATCTAAGTACTTCTCCCAACGCTCGGTTCCTATAAACACAAGCTCATCATCAAATAATTTAATAAACTCAAGATTAGGATTGTCATATTTGACCGAGGTAATACCAAAATCAATGGTATTATTTTGTAAATCATCAATAATCGTTGAATCTTTAGGAATGTAATTAACTTTTAATTTAATTCCATGCTCAAGGCATACGCCAATTGAGTTTATTAATAGATTTTCAGCGAATTCGTTAATACAGCTTATATGTATCTCCCCACTCATTGAATTGGTATATTTCGAGAAATTATCTATTACCCCTCTGATTTTATCGAAAGGTTCTGAAACTAAAGTAAAAAGCTTTTTAGCAGCCTGAGTGGGTAAAATACATTTGGCATTTCGCTCGAAGAGCGTTTCCCCCAGATAAATTTCTAAGTTCTTAATGTGAAGTGAGACTGCAGCTTGTGTTATATTTAGCCTTTTAGCCGCTTTAGAAAAGGAACCTAACTCATAGGCAAAAATAAAAGATTCCAGATTGTTATAAAAATTCATTTTCTTTGCTGCCTTCCCAAATTCACTTTTAAAATAGATCTTAAAATAAAACATCCATGCATGAATTATAACAATTCAAAATTAACATATTATTAACAAATTAAACATAATTTATACATATATTAATTGGATATCTTCTATTCCATGCAATTCATTTCATGACCTATACTTATTGAATAGTAACACTGAACCTTTGTGAGACTGAAAAATGGAAAACTCATGGAAAGATCAGTTGGATCAAGAATTAATAAAACAATTAGGTCGTAAAAAAGGAAAAAAATTTGCCGAAAAATACCTCCCGTCATTATCAATGAGTTATTGTGAACAACATACTGTTGAGGAAGCAATAGCGGATCTCTTGCAAATTGATAAACTATCCCTACAAGACCCATTAACGATTGTTTTTTTTGAATCACCACGGGGTGAATATCCATTACATATTAAATTGTATCGATATGGCAGACCGATTCCTCTCTCCGATATCCTACCTATGATTGAAAATATGGGTTTAAGGACTTATACGGAAAGACCATATAAAATTGCTATTGCACCCAATCAATTTGTTTGGATCAGTGATTTTAATGTTACCTATGCCCATTCCAACCTACTGACCCTCGAGCAGGTAAAAAATATCTTTAATGAGGCCCTGATAAAAATAAGTGTTGGAATTTGTGAAAATGATGGCTTTAATAAACTGGTTTTAGGAGCAGGATTGTCATGGCGAGAGATTGTTATTATTCGCGCTTACGCCAAATACATGCAACAAATTGGATTTCGCTTTAGTCAACAATACATTGAAAAAACCATTGCCACATATGCTGCAATTACCAAAAAATTAATTCAACTTTTTTATTTAAAATTTGGTCTGAAACAAAACACCGCAAATAAAAATAAAAAGGCCGAACTGGAAAAAGAAATTCGCAGCGATATTGATGCCATTACCAGTCTAGATGAAGACTACATCATCCGTTTTTTCTGGTCTTTAATCAAAGCGACACTTCGTACCAACTATTTTCAGGTAGGTTCCGATGGCCAGCCTAAAGACTATTTGTCATTTAAACTCAACTCGGCCAAAGTGCCCGATTTACCTCCCGGACAACCTATGTACGAAATTTTTGTTTATTCAACACGATTTGAAGGAATACATTTACGCAGTGCTAAAGTAGCGCGTGGGGGTCTTCGCTGGTCTGATCGTCCAGAGGATTTTCGTACTGAAGTTCTCGGTTTGATGAAAGCCCAAAAAGTAAAAAACTCTGTGATCGTACCTTCTGGAGCTAAAGGAGGGTTTATTTTAAAAAAAGCAATCCATATGCTCGATCGCGAACAGATAAAACAAGAAGTCATTTACTGTTATCAATCATTTATACGAGGATTACTTGATTTAACCGATAATCTTATAGATGATCGGGTTATTTCACCCAAAAATACCGTATGTTATGACGAGGCAGATCCTTATCTTGTTGTCGCAGCAGACAAAGGAACAGCAACTTTTTCTGATATTGCAAATGGTATTGCTAAAGAATACAACTTCTGGCTTGGGGACGCTTTTGCTTCTGGGGGCTCTGCAGGTTATGATCATAAAAAAATGGGAATTACTGCTCGCGGCGCATGGGAATCAGTGAAACGACATTTCCGCGAATTGGATATTAATATCGAAGAGCAGGATTTTACGGTTGTAGGTATTGGCGACATGAGTGGGGATGTATTCGGCAATGGGCTGATCTATACCAGTCATTCTCTTTTGCTTGCAGCATTTGATCATCGCCATATATTTCTTGATCCTAATCCTAATGGCCCCAAAACCTTTGCAGAACGTCAGCGCTTATTTAATTTACCTACCTCATCGTGGGAAGACTTCAATCCTCGCTTAATTTCCAAAGGTGGAGGAGTTTACTCACGTTCAAGCAAATCCATTACTATCACCCCTGAAGTGAAAAAAGCACTTTCGATTACAGCCGATTCATTAACACCTAATGAACTGATCCGGGAAATTTTAAAAGCACCAGTTGATTTGTTATTTAATGGCGGTATTGGTACCTATGTGAAAGCATCAACTCAATCACATGCTGATGTTGGCGACAAAACCAATGAGTTTTGTCGTGTGAATGGTAATGAATTACGTTGCAAAATTGTGGGTGAAGGAGGTAATCTCGGTTTTACTCAACTTGGAAGAGTGGAGTTTGCACTGCAAGGTGGTTTGATTAATACTGATTCAATTGATAACTCAGCAGGGGTAAATTGTTCTGACCATGAAGTGAACATCAAAATTCTGCTGAATAAGGAAATGCTCCAAGGAAAGCTTACGGAGAAAAAGCGCAATCAGTTGCTCACGAAAATGACTGAAGAGGTGGCTCAGCTCGTTTTAAACGATAACTACAATCAAGCATTGGTTTTGAGTTTTTCAGCTACAAACGCCTTGGCTTATAGCGGTCTATATCAGGCATATATTAAAGAGCTGGAAGGATTAGTGCATTTAGATAGAGGCGTTGAATACCTTCCTGATGAGAAACATCTTCTGGAACGTAAAGCCGCAGGCCAAGCACTAACACGTCCAGAATTGTCCATTATTATGGCCTATACAAAAATTTATATTACGGGTGAATTATTAAAATCTGACTTACCTGATGATCCCTATTTTGCAACCATACTTGAGACAGGATTTCCTGCAACGTTAATCAAGTTGTATGCCAAATCCATGCAAACACATCGTTTGCGACGTGAGATTATCGCAACGCAACTCAGTAATCAGATTGTTAATAGTATGGGTATTACCTTCATGTACCGTCTGCAAATGGAAACTGGACAAACGATAGCAGATATTGCTCGTGCTTATATTATTGCAGCGAAAGCCTATCGCGTAGACGATTTACATCGATTGATTGATTCGCTTAATTACAAAGTGACCGTACACACTCAATATGAGTTACTTCACCACGTCAGACAATTAATGAATTTAGCAACCCGATGGTTTTTACACCATAAACGTCTTGCTGGAGAAATTACGAATAATATTGCCCATTACAGTCAATCTATAGCGAAACTTGAAAAATCAATTCCTGATTTAATGGCAGGTGTCACTAAAGAATATCTTGATAAAATTGTTATTCAATTTGTAGATATTGGTTTACCCGAAGAAGCTGCGAGAAAAATCGCCGCTACTCGTGCTATGTATACTGTATTAAATGTAGTAGAGGTTGCAACACAAAATAAATTTGACTTAGGGAAGACCGCTGAAGTTTATTTTAAAGTAGGCAGCAAATTTAGTCTGGTCTGGTTCCGCGATCAAATTGGTAATGATTCTCGTGAAGGCCATTGGAATAGTCTGGCACGCTTATCTTTACGTGATGAACTCGATAACTTACAACGCCGTCTGACTATTGTCATTTTAATGAATAATCAAAAAGCGCTTAACTCGGATGAGCTCATTGCCTATTGGTTCGCAAAAAACCCTTTTATCCACCAACGATGGGAAAAATTGCTGGAAATGCTGCTTGGTAGTTCAAGTATTGATTATACAATTTTCTTTATTGCTCTGCGCGAATTATCAACCTTAATCACTGTAGAGTAATAGAAAATCTCCTACAAAATCATAAACCCGAGCCCGCACAGGAGCTCGGGAATTCCTTTGACAACACCCTAAATTCATTCACATACCCTCATTTTCAAATACAAACGGTTCTCGTTGTTTTTTTATATCTGTTGATGATACTGTGATTGTGAAGTCAATTGATGAAATAATGGAGAGCTTAAATTATGGATGAAGAATATCGAAAACATGCCAAATCAAAAATTACAAATGCTAAATATCTAGAACGTAAACATGCTGCAAAAAAAATAATAATCGAAGAATACACGCAAGGAATCAATTCATTTTTACAAATCATCAATAAAACACCTGCTGACTTTCATGCTCTTACCAATGCCTATTATGATCTGGCGACTTTTTATTTTAATAAAACGGAATACATAAAAGCAGCTCAATGTTATCTGGATGCGATACAACAACTCCTGCAAACTGAATTAAATGATGAGTGTTATAGAAAATTAACGGAACTATATATTGACTTAGCGGATGCGTGTTATGAATCGCTTAACCAGCCTGCAGGAGATGAAGCCATGTCAAATGCCATAAAAGCATTTGGTTTGATTAAAAACAAAACTGGTGCAGAACAAAAAATAGGTGATCCAATAGCTAATTTCAAGAAATTTCATGAGCATTATGAACGAAAACTTTCAACAAATTCATATATCGAATCATCCAAATTTACAAACCATGAGCTTTTACTTGGTGAAGGACAAGTTACACGACAACAGGAACAAGCTCTTTTCGCACAATTTGAAGCCATATCAATTAGTGAAATTCAACAAATTGATCTCAGTATAGAGGGCATGTTAAGCCAACTGTCTCTATCTGCAGAGAAACCTTTATTTAACCCCATTGTAATCAATGCAACACCGAGCGATGGTGTTTGTCGTAATATGGCAATGCAGCTTTTAGCACTGGCTAAATCTCATATTCAAAACAAATTAATACCAGAAACTGTTGCAACTTATAGACAAGCCATTAAAACACTGCAAATGATCAAAGCTCCACAACAAAGTGACCATCAAATAATCCTGCATTTGGAAGACCAAATAAAATTTTTACAAAGAAAGCAAAGTATCCCAGAAACACAATCTTCTTTTACTTCACCTTCAATACCCCTAGAAAATCAAAGATCGGTTTCCGTCACTCAGTCAGGGAGAGGTTTTTTTGCTCAAGCGTTGCAGGATGAAACAAAAGAAGAATTGTCTATGGATTTTGAGGAAGATGTCAAAATGATCGAAGAAACCAATGGAAACAGAATGAATATGTATCCTTAACTCGGCCTTTCTTACAAACTGCTCCTCGTTGAGGTATTTAATGGTGATTTTAAATTAAGATTGAGTCTACTAACAGTTATCATCTCTAAAGTTTCTATAGAGCTCCCAGGACAGTGTGCTGGGAGCTCTACTTTCTATTATCAAAAGATCCCAAAAGCCATCATTAATCATAATGAGAAAAATTAATCAGATATTCCTTTATTCAAAGCCTCTGCTTCAAGTACTAAAGCTCTTATTAATTCATTTGCACTTGTATTTCTGCATAATGGTGCGGATTGCCCCGCCCACATTGACATAAAATCAATATTGTTTTGTTCCTTGGCCTTTTTTCGCATCATGCTTGTCAGGGCATTTTGAATGGGATAATCAAGAATATTGATTTTTCTTAGCTCCATGCGCTCAATAAATTGATTGCGTACTCCTCGGGCTAATTTCCCGGAAAAAGCGCGTGTAAGCACCGTATTATCTTGTTGCTGTGTCAGTAAAGCGTGTTTATAGACATCTGGAATGCCGGATTCAAAACAACTGAGAAACGCAGTTCCCATTTGTATGCCTTCAGCACCTAAATGCGTTGCGGCAACGATTCCTCTTCCATCCATAATTCCCCCCGCCGCAATAATAGGAATTTTGATTTGATCTACGAATTGAGGGATTAGGCTAAACAACCCAATCAATCCATCCTCCGCTTTACCTATAAAAGTCCCTCTATGGCCCCCTGCTTCACTTCCTTGAGCAACAATTGCATCAATACCACTTTCTTCTAATACCCGTGCTTCGGCTAAGGTTGTCGCTGTGCCGATTAAAATGGTGTGATTTTTTTTTAGTTTTGATATCCATGCAGAATCCAACAAACCAAATGCATAACTAAAAACAGGAATTTTTTCTTCAAGAAGTACCTTTATTTGTTCTTCAAAAGATTGTGCGTAAGGTTTTGCAACTGACTTAATCTCTATATTTAATTCATGGCAGGACTGTTTAATATCAGCACAGGATTTTTGAATTTGTGCTGCCGTGGCATAATGTTCCTCTGGAATAAAAAGATTAACTGCAAAAGGTTTATTCGTTAATTTACGAATCGTTTTTAGAGCATGTCTTATCTCAGTAGGAGTCATATATCCAGCACCTAGTGAGCCTAAACCACCTGAATTACTTACCGCAGCAACTAACTCAGGAGTAGCAGCGCCACCTGCCATAGGAGCCTGTATAATTGGGAATTTTAAACCAATTTTTTCAGTCAATCGTGTCTGCCACATGGTTTTCATCCTTTTTATATTTCATTAATCATAAACTTGATGTGTAATGGATACTATAGTGTAATGAAGCACAATTACTCTAATGTTCAGCGCGCCAATTATCCCAGATTATTTATTACACAAACTTAAATGGGATTGAACAATAGAATTGGGAAAAACGGATTATTCACTTGAAAGATCAATTAGATAATCAACAGTTGCTGGAAAATGTTCTGCGATTTTTTTAGAATGTTATTTCTGCATTGCATGAAGATGAATCTATTCTCTTCACAATTTTTAATAAAACGTCTGGTGCATCAAGTTAGGAGGACGCTATGAAAGCACAAGCTATATCATCTTTTGGTGATTCTTCAGTTTTTGAAACAATTGAACTCCCCAAACCAAAAATTAAACCAGGCTATGTGCTCATTCGCGTTATTGCCACGAGTGTTAATCCTGTTGACTGTAAAGTTCGCTCGGGTAAATACGGTCAGGTTTCACCTCAATTCCCAGCAGTCTTGCATGGTGACGTAGCAGGTATCGTTGAAGAAGTGGGTGAAGGAGTTGTTGAGTTTACAGCCGGCGATGAGGTTTATGGATGTGCAGGCGGCTTTCTCAATGAAAGCGGGGCTTTAGCTGAATTTATGCTTGCTGATGCCAGGCTCATTGCAAAAAAACCAAAGAAACTGAGTATGGTTGAGGCTGCTGCATTACCTCTGGTGTCAATCACTGCCTGGGAGGCATTATTTGAAAAGATTAAAATTAAATCTGGACAAAAAGTGCTAATTCATGCAGGTACAGGCGGGGTTGGACATATTGCAATTCAGCTGGCAAAATGGGCTGGTGCAGACGTATACACCACTGTATCTTCTTTAGATAAAGCAGAGATAGCAAAATCGCTCGGAGCCAAAGAAGCAATCAATTACCGGATTGATTCAGTCCACGATTATGTAAGTCGCTTTACCAATGGTGCGGGATTTGATGTGGTATTTGATACAATTGGCGGAGAAAATCTTGATAAATCATTGACTGCAGTTGCCATGTATGGAAACGTAATCAGCATTCAGGCAGCATCCCAGCATGATCTTTCACCTTTACATAGCAAATCGGCCAGTCTCCATGCTGTTTTTATGTTATTGCCATTATTACATAATGTACAACGCGAACGACATGGCAAAATTTTAAAAGAAATCGCAAGCATGGTAGAAGATGGCCATTTAAATCCACTCATTGACCCTCATCTTTTTTACTTCGAGAACATCGAGAAAGCCCATGCGTTACTTGAGTCAGGAAAAGCAGTAGGAAAAATCGTAGTTCAAGCCTATTAATTCTTGGCTTGCAGCATTACAGCACAGAGGGCCCCAGATTTAACTATATCACACCTGGTACCCTCTGTAGGCCGCTTGTCCACACGAGTGTTCTTTATATTCCCCAGGATCTGTTAAACAGAGGTGTCGTCAGTTATTTATCCTTTATTTCTCAAAGTTTCTTATCAAAAAACGGATGCCCTTCATGTTTATTGCCCCTAATTTATGCGTTTAAGGGGTTTAAGTAAGTGTTTATTGAGATCACAGTAAAGCATAGTACCTCCTATAACCGCTGCAGGCAGGGTCAATATATTTAAGATGGGTATAAAGCTGACCAGATTTATAGAAAAACCTAATCCAAGTGAACACATTTTGCTGCCGGCGACTTTTTTACGTGTTTCTTTGAAGCTAATAAGATTATTATCCATAGCGAAATCTTGATATTGAATACTCAATATCCATGCATTAAAAAGAAACCATAAAAAAGGATAAATAGGCTGTAGAAAAGGTATAAAAAATAAAACTCCTATCACTAAAAAACGAGGTAAAAAATAGCTAAGAAACTCAACTTGACGTTTTATACTACGAAATACGATTTTATGAAATGGTAAAGATGGAATAGCACTTCCAAAAAATATATTTTGTGTTTTCTCAGCTAAAAGCCCATTTAGAGGCGCTGCGATTAAATTAAAAAACACCGTAAAAAGTGATAAAAACATTAAGAAAAAACTCAGGATAAAAATAATAAAAAAAACAGTGCTGAGAAAGCTTAACCAAGAAGGAAGTTTATCAATGTAGTGATAAGCATAGGGCAACAAATAATGATAAATCAGGTAAAACAAGCCCGCAAACATTATAAAATTAATCGCTAAAGGCAATAGAACAAAACGTTTCAATCCTCGAGTAAAAAGATGACGAATTCCACGTAACATATAACTCATACCATGAAAAAAATCCCTCATTTTTCTCCCCAATCTTGAACCATTTTCGTAATTTAATCCAATCATATAACTAATGACACATTCGAACATCATATTTTTATATAATTTTCTTTTTAAATTTTGAACAAAATAATGACACAGTAGCTTATTAATATATAATGAAATTTTTTTCAGTTAAGGATAAGGTACGATAAATGTTTGAAAATAAAGCTCAACCAAAACAAATCCCCAAGTTAATCACTCTGACAGCAGAAGTAATCAAGAAAACAAACCCTCATCTTTTTTTTACTTTATATGGGAATAAAAAGTTACCTCCCCAAATAGAAAATGAGTATATCAATCCTCCTGTACAGGAATTAGTGAAGCAACATGAACACATTTATTGGGCCAATGTGAAAGAACGTAAAGAAGAAGTTAAATACCGCTCTTCCCGTATTGAAGTGGACTGTTGTTTTAAAAAATGTACAAGCCTAACAATGATGGCCTTAGGTAGCGGCGTACATCTTGGTATCTATTATATATTACGTGCAAGTGGTGTACCGTATTCAACAACAATAACCTATCTTGCAACCTTGCCCGTCACTCTATGCGTTACAGCGTGTTTTAGTCCCTGTGCTGCTTTTTTATTAGCAAAAGGGATCGCGAATTGTATAACTCCCAATGTTCCTGAGGAGACTGTCGATTTATATGAAGTAGTAACTAGTGCTAATAATGACAAAGAAGAAGAGGAAGAAGAAGGAGAAGAAGAAAAAAAACGAATCGCTTATCCTTAAAAACGTACCTGGTGCAGAAATGAAAATGAGAGATGCTTATGTATATTTCCTGAGTACCGCTACGCTGCATCAGACTACACTATAGTTACACTCCCTTTGTAACAACTTTGTTACAATTACAGTGTACCTTGTTATATCCCTGTTACATTTGTTATTTAGACTAGGCTTCAATAACAATCTAAGAGGGGAATACAAAATGATTAAAAAATTATTACTGTGTGGGATATTAAGCACAGTTACGTTATTTTCCACTACGACAGCCTTCGCTTATTATCATTCACATCATGATTATCCACGATTCAAGTTCCATCGCCACCATCATCACTCAAGATGGAAAAATGTTTATCGATGGACACCACCACCGAGTGTTGTAGTAGAAAACAACACCCCATACCCACGATACCACCAACACTACTGATTATAAAAAGGTAGTAAGATTTCAGTTATGCCAAAAGTGGTCATCCCTGCGCAGGGATGACCGCCTTTTAGACAGCACTGTAGACTGTAGAATACTTATTTTCCTGGTTAAAATTTTGTGAGGCTCTCTCAGGCAGAAAGTGCGAAGGAGTATTTTGATTTTATATCATGCAATTAGGTACCCTAACCCATTTACATAGTTAAGCCATAGTTTTTAGCTTGTTCTTTCGATTCAGCCTCCATACAATGATGATAAAATTGCTCTTCGATCAGAGACCAACCCCATTATTTAATTATGTATTTAGAGTGCTTCATGAAATTTCTCATGCAAATAGGTATTTTTGTCTTACTCACATTCATTATTGTTTATTCTTTTCTTGCTCTTTATATTATAAAAAATGCGGAAAACGATGAAAAAAAACACGCAGAGGTTATTTTGGTACTCGGAGCAAAAGCTTATCGCAATAACTCATACAATCTGTGCCTCGTAGCTCGTGTAAAACATGCAGTGGATTTATATAAAGCGAACTATGCCCCTAAACTTCTTTTTACTGGTGGTACTGACATCGAAGACGGGGCAAATGAAGCACACACCATGAAAAAAATTGCGCTCTCTTTAGGTGTCCCTGCCAAAGACATCCTGCTTGAACCAGCCTCAACTTCTACTTATGAAAATTTTCTTTTTTCCAAAAAGATATTGCAAACGAATAAATTTAAATCCATTATATTGGTAACCGAACCTTTTCATGCACCCAGAGCCATTCTAGTCGCGCAAAGATTGGGGATTAAAGTGATTAGCTCACCCGCAGTAAAAAGCACATGTTGGACAAAGAACAAATATCTGTCACGTTATTTTCTCAAAGAACCCCTTGCCATTCTCTATTATAAAATGAGAAATAGATTATAAGCCCTGTTCTTCAATTGCTGCATATGCAATGAGTGCCCTTTTATCAACAAAATAAAAGGGATTACTAATGGTAACCCCTTTTATTTTGCTGATTATGAAAAGATTCAACTACTTGCTTCGAGTACATGTCTCTGATCCAACTTGATTGTCTGTTTGGACAACCCAATTGGATTGTAATGAGCCATCTGGCTTAATTTCAATCATTTGAATACCAATTGTATCCGGCTTTCTTGGATCCCAAAATGAGGTCGCTACAACATTAGTCATATTAGGATGCATCACTCCTGTGCCGTAAAGAACAGGATCCCCATTACTATTTTCCCATTGTAAGGTATAAGTATCCCCTGATTTTGATACTGTAAGAGGATAAGAGGCTGTATTATTTGAGGCATCAACACGTTGGCATTGATAATCACCTAAAAAAGAAGAGGCTCCCGCTTTGCTTGTCGAGGTACTGGTATTGCTTGATGCAGCATCAGTATTCGTTGTCGAATTTGAAGTATTGGTATTGCCTGTACTGGTGTCTGCATAGGCCGTTAAAGTAGGCAGAGATAATGCAGCAACTAAATAAACACTTTGAATCACAGTTTTCATAATAAAATTCCTTTTCTCATAATCATCTTATGTGAATAACGCTCTATTATTGTTGCGCTGCTTTAGTACATGTTTCAGTACCACCTTTATCCTTATTGCTTTCTGCAAAAACACCATCCAAAGAACCATCAGGTTTGATAGTGAACAATTGAATCGTTGTTACAGATGGAGATTTGGGTTGCCAAAAGATATAGCCAATCGCATTCCCGACATTTTTATTAAATATGCCTTTACCAATATAATATGGAAATACGCTTCCTGTAGGAATTCCTGAAATTTTATAAACATCTCCATTTTTTTTGAACACTACAGTTTCGGTTCCATCATTAGGGGTAGTAAAGGGATCGTGATAGGAACATTTATATGAGCCGGAAATGTCAGGGATTTCTGCAGAGTAAACACTAGGTGAAATCGCCAAAACACCTAACACTGTTGCTAGTGAAAGCTTATTAATGACGCGCATAAGAACTCCTTTTCTAAATAACTTAAAAAATGATTTTAAGGTACAGAAGCTAATAATAAATATATGTTACACGCTATGGAAAAGCAAATTTCAAATGGAAAAATTTTTATATAAAACAGTACTGTAGTCCTGGAGTAAATTGTATGCTTTCTGGAGCTCATCACCATCATTTTTACCGATTGGTAAATTTTTTTATAAGACTCTCTACTTTCATGTTTTTTAACTAAATCAATAACTTCTTCATTATGAGTCATTTTTGCCTTTATTATAAGGCGTTCTGCTTTAATAAAATCTACAATACATTGTGGAGATTCCAGAGTTGTTTTTAATACTCCTGGGATTGGACAATGAGGTTTATAATTTTGTATTGACCCCCTTTTTGGTTAACTGCTTTTTCAACCGCGGCATGTAAAGCGGTGCGAGTTTCAGTGAAACTAAATATATCCTTAGGGAGTTGTCTTGGATTATGGCTGCCCCCATGAATGTTCTTTTACCACCCGCAGAATAACCAGTGTTAATTACTGATAGAAATAAAAGGCATGAGTGACCTATTAGTTAAGTCATCAACAAAGCATAATCTTGTGAATCCGTTTCTGGTGTCTCCTCAAGAAAATCAACCAATTTTTTCAAACGTCCTTGCTTTATAGCCAAGGTTTCAAAGAAGCTAAACCTAGTAGGCCTGCCAAGAATGGCCAACTTTCTTTTTTCAGCGGCATGGCATTTTGTCTCTCCAGAGAACGATAAAAAAGAATGTTTGTCACCGCGCGGATCTTCTTCACGATGTTTTATATATTGGTTGAAACCAAATAAACAAACTGCTGAATGAACAAGTTTTACCTCTTGATTTGTCAGGACTCGCATTTGTCTTTTGACTGCAGTGGTAAAATTCAAAGCACCAGCAAATGATTGATCTTTTCGAGTTGCAAAATCCTGCTCTAACAAATGAAGTGTACTATTTATTAAACCATCTCCAGCATTTAAATTATCCCCTGTATCAATTTGAGCAAGCCTTGCTTGCTGAATAAAAGGGTAAATCCAACGACTTCGGTTCGTAGCACTTAGAAAATCTGAGCGCTTGGTAGGCATCCAAGCAGATACATGTCGCAATGCATCAATAAGCGCAATTGAGCGGGTATCGATGTAGTCATCATAAGTATTAAAAAATTCGATACAATCTGCTGAGTTTTGGGTTAAATAATTAAAAATCGCGCATTCAGAACGCCGCTCTTCCTCTGTAGTAACATCTCTAAAATAAATCAAAAAAGGCATTAATGCTAATTGCTCCACAGTGCAATATCTATAAAGTAAATAAAGAGATGCTCTCAGCAAAAACATGATATCTTTTATTTTTGCAAGCTCTTGTGGTTTTTGAGCAGCGACTCCTGCATGCAATTTTTCAAAAGGATAACCCTTCTCCGCGGGCTCCATATAACCAAGCATTCGACTGGCACGAATAAGTAACGGCATGAGTTCCGCTATTTTCAAACAGTTTCCTGCCAAGTGATTGAACTGATTTTTAAGTACTTCATACAGAATAGGATGATGAAAATCAGCAGCTAATAAACCCTTTTCAACTAAAAGCTGTTGTAACGAAAGCCAAGGAGTGACATAAATACCCCCTCTCCATTGATCATGCGGTACATTACATACAATCCAATGCCAAAATTGCTCAATAAGCTCTTTAACAGGAGGCATCATTTCAGGATAACATTCACGTTCATCCTCAAGCGGTTCAAGTATCGCAACTAATTTTGAGATGAAATCGATGATTTCTCTCGGTTTTTCTAATGGATCCATCTTGCTTTTAAATAGTTCATCAACATGTTTTTTTAACTCATAGACTTTCATCCTCTTCACTCCATGTCTTATTGAGTAGTTATTAAGAAACCTCAACTCAAGGTAAAAAAGCAATTGCAAAAAAATAAACCGCAGAAAATCGGAACATGACAAATTTCAGTCAACAATCAATGCAAATTATCGACATTTTTTCTAAATATATAACAAAATAATTATTTTAAATCTAGAGTAACAAACCGCTTGCTACATTATTCTTGTTAATACTCCCTGGAAGTGTATTTCACCAATTATTATGGCAATATAACGAGCTTTTACCACTACCTGGATTTTTATTGCCGCAAAACAAGGATAATTACCCAAATGTTTGATTTTACTGGAAGTTATACTGATCAATATCAACTCACCATGGCACAAGTTTATTTTTTGAAAGGGAACAAAAATAATACCGCTGTTTTTGATTATTTTTTCAGAAAACTTCCATTCGGTTCAGGATATGCAGTTTTTGCTGGCTTAGCAGACTTGTTGGAAATATTAGAAAACTATCATTTCAACGAACGGGACCTTCATTTTTTACAAAGTAAAGGAATGCATCCTGACTTTCTCGATTATCTGAAGAACTTTCGCTTTAATGGAACTGTTTATGCGCCATCTGAAGGAGATTTAGTTTTCCCCACTTCCCCCGTAGTCACCGTTGAAGCCAATATGATTGAAGCACAGCTCATCGAAACAATTCTTTTGAATTTACTTAATTTTCAAACGCTGATTGCGACAAAAGCAAGCCGTATTCGCTATGTTGCAGGCGATTGTCGGCTCGTTGATTTTGGTTTGCGCAGAGCTCAAGGTCCTGGAGGCTACTATGCTAGTCGTGCCGCAATTATTGGCGGGTTTGATGCAACAAGCAATGTATGCGCAGGACGTGATTATAATATCCCTATCTCCGGAACCATGGCGCATTCATTTATCCAAAGTTACGATAGCGAGTTAGCTGCATTTCGTGATTTTGCTGAAGTCTGGCCTGCTAATTGTACCCTTCTGGTTGATACGTACAGCACTTTGGAAAGTGGTGTACCCAATGCAATTCGTGTGGGCAAAGAAATGGAACAACGCGGCCATCGATTGCAAGCCATTCGCTTAGACAGTGGTGATTTGGAAGATTTGGCAAAAAGAACACGCCAAATGTTGGATGAAGCAGGCTTACATTATGTAAAAATTGTAGCCTCCAATCAATTGGATGAAACGAGAATAAAAACCCTTCGTGACCAGAAAACACCTATTGATATTTTTGGGGTGGGTACAAATTTAGTTGTTGGCGCTCCAGATGCTGCTTTGGACGGTGTATATAAACTGGCTTTTGCGAATGAAAAACCCCGGCTTAAACTTTCGGAGTCAAAAACTAAAATCACCTTGCCTTATAAAAAACAGGTTTTCAGGTTATTACATGAAAACACTTTTTTAGGGGTTGATGTGGTTGGCTTAATGAATGAGACGAATTTAGATGGAGTGTATGCTCCTTTTGAAACAGAAAAATTATTGTCTCTTGATCATGATCAGCAAGAGCCTTTATTGCAAAAAGTCATGGAAAACGGCAAGCGATTAATGCCATTGAAAACACTGGAGCAAATTGCGGAATACAGTAAAAAGCGGTTAGGCCAGCTACCTGAAGAGTATAAAAGATTTGAAAAACCAAGCTCCTATCAGGTAGGATTAAGCCAGCAGCTTAAAATAAAACGGAATGAACTCATTAAAAAATATAAAAAATAACATACGAATGAAAACCTTAATTATTCTGGATGTACAAAATGATTTTATGCCAGGTGGTTCTCTAGCAGTTCCGCAAGGGGACTCTATTGTTCCGATAATTAATCAGCTGCTGCCTAAGTTCGATTTGATTGTTGCTACTCAGGATTGGCATCCGCAAAATCATAAAAGTTTTGCTTCCAATCATCCTGGAAAAAAGCCTTTTGAAAAAATGATGTTACACGGAATAGAGCAAATATTATGGCCTGATCATTGTGTCCAAGGAACCTTGGGTGCAGAATTTTATCCCACCCTTGAAACAAGGCCTGTAGCTGCTATTTTTAGAAAAGCCATGAACCCTGAAATCGACAGTTACAGCGGTTTTTATGATAATGGCCATAAAAGAAATATTGGTTTAAGTGGTTATCTCCAGGAAAAAGGGATTACAGAGCTCTATTTTTGTGGTTTATGTGCTGATATTTGTGTTTACTTCACGATAAAAGATGCGCTTCAGGAAGGTTTCACATGCTATTTAATTGAAGATGCAACCAGACCTTTAAATGAAGATGATTTTAAAAAGATCAAAGCCGAACTTTTACATAAGGGCGTCAAATTCTTACAAAGTTATGAAATTTAATCATGACATGTAGAAAAGTAATATAGCCTGGGTGCAGCGCAGCGGAACCTGGAATTTCTATATTTAAATAAAACTTCTCAACCTGGGTTTTGCTTCGCTGCACCCAGGCTACATTACTGGAATAAAATAGAAAACACATAAGGATAGCTACATTCCGAAAATCAAAAAGCCTACGTTCCGCGCTTTATGCGCGGAATCCAGATCCGATCTTCATGCAACATCAACACAATATCCCTTGAATGGCCGCTGAAGCTGGAGCCCGCGGACACGCCGCGGGACGTAGGCAAGGTTATTACATATCAACTGAGCACTCCCTACAGGTGTGAAGCAACTTGCCCTCCAATTAGCTGTATCTCCGATTTTATCGCAGCAGAAACTCTCTCGCCAGGCAATACAATTCCTATTAAGTTCAAAGGATCCACAGATGAAATGGTTTGTGGCACCTCATCAAGCTCCTCATTTCGCATAGCTCGTAACGAATCCACAGCATAAGGTAATGCAAATTGTTCGCCTAAAAATCCATCAACAAAACGACCGCCACGCACTTCACCACGTAATTCAAGACGTCGTAAGAAAATCAGCAAATCTCGCCAACGTGGAATATTTTTTTCACGCGCGAGTAAATCACGAAATACAACACCGTAGCGTTTCAGCAACATCCAACATGCGGCTTCTACCCTTTTTTCATGATCAGCTTGCGCATGTACATGCAATAAAGACCAACGACCTGTACTGAGTGGAAACAGAGGTCTGCGCCAATGTCGACCGTGATATTTACGTTTTGTACTCATCAGGGTGCGTACATTATCAAAACTATCTGCGGTGACCATACCCGCTGCAACCAATTCCCATAAACCATTTTCCACTTCAACTTTTAAATTTCCTGTACCACGGACAATGTCTGCATAAAATGAAGCGCCGTATTTTTGTAAAAATTGATAAATATTACGTGCAGGATAGCTCAAACTATTCACTTCTTCGATATTATCCACTAGTGCATGCGGTGGGATCCAATCGGATTCTTCGCGGACAAAAAAGGTAATCGGCGCATTTCGAGTTGGTGATAGACGTCTTGATTTTTTCGCTTCTTCGCTTACAACTACAGCAGGATGAGGCGATACGCGTCCCCAGCCCACAAGACCGCTCATACACAGTTTATCGAGCATCAACAGATCATAATCGTGTACACGCGCAGGAAAAATATCAGACTCCCATGCATTTGCAGCGAGTTCAAAACCTTGCAGTTGCTTGATTACCTCTAACAACCCGCTCTCGCCGCGCATCTGATTTCCTTTTGCTACATGTTGCCACTTGAGTAGCCAGGCCATAAATTGTGCACGAGTCACGGGTTTGATTTGTTTGCGCAAAGATTCTGTAGTGTAACGATGAATACGTGCTAATAAACGACGTTCACACCACTCGGTTTCACCAATATACTCTGTCCGGAAATTTCCGCGCAATAGATAGCCACTGGCTTCCAATTTTAATAAAGCATGTTCCACATCCAGCGAAGGAAGTTGCAAACATTCAGTTAGTACCTTTTGGGTGACTGGGCCCGTATGCAAAAACCAACCACGTAAAGTGTTGAGAATGGCCTCATCTTGTGAGCTTGGTCCTTCCTCAACATTAATCATTTCATTAACAAATAGTGCTTGCGGAAAAATACTGTGAAAAGTCTTCTTTTTCTCTGCAGCTACATAATAATTCTTGCCTGCAACCGTAGCTAATGCCGCTCGCCCTTCTTGCTGTAATTCAATAAAATAGTGTTTCCACGCAGGCAAAGTAGCTTGATACTCTGACAATTGAACTGTTTCTGGAAAAACAATCACGGTGTGTAAGACGTCATGTAACTCATCTGCAGAACGAATATCTGGCCAGGCTTGTTCTTGAACCTCAGTCACTGCTTTGGGATCCAGTTTCCCCACTTCTTCCAACAGAGCCTCAGGGAGTACGCGCCGCATTTCAACTGCTCGCGATCGCCGTTCTTCCAAAGGAGCATCGTCCAAAAATGCATAGGGGTTGGCATTTAAAATTTCATGGGAAAATACGGAAGGAACTGGAGTATCTACTGCCAGACACGTAATGTGCTTGGATTCAATAGCATGGATCACTTCCGCGAAGCCATCGATGTCTAAAGCTTCAGTGAGAATATCTTTCATTGTCTCTTCGATAAGCGGATGCTCGGGCAATATGACATCACGTCCACCCAAATTATCCTGGCAAGCTGCCGCATCTGGAAAAACAGCAGCCAATAAATCATCTGCAAGCATACGTTGAATGTTTGGAGGCGTTTTTTTGCCGCCACGAAAACGTAATAATGACAAGGATCGTGCGGCCACTGCGCGAAATCGCACCCCTAATAAGGGAGATTGCAATACGGCTTGGATCAGAACCTCTTTTAACGTGTTTGTATGCAAAAAATGAAACACATCAGATAAAGGAAAACTATGTTGCTCTGCCAAAGCAATATTTAACCCGTTATCAGTAGCTGCAGCTTGTAATTCAAAATTAAATGATCGGCAAAATTTCTTGCGTAAAGCCAATCCCCAAGCCTTATTAATACGAGCACCAAAAGGTGCATGGATTATCAATTGCATGCCACCGCTTTCATCAAAGAAACGTTCAGCAATCACTGTTTTTTGTGTAGGAACCGCCCCCAGAATTTGTCGACCCAAACGGACATACTCCAGTAACTGCTCTGCAGCAGAATGATCCAGGCCGCAATGATTCATCAACCAGTCAATGGCTGCCTTAATTTCGGGGTAATGTTTTATATCAACAATTTGTGGACTTTTTTCTGGCAACAATTTGTCTATTTTTTCGCGCATCTGCGAAACCTGTAATGATAACTCAATGCTTCGCGCAGGCGCTTCCCCTAACCAAAAAGGTACGCTAGGCGGCGCACCATGTGCGTCTTCTACAAGCACGCGCCCATTTTCAATGCGCAGTATTTTCCAAGAGTTTGTCCCTAATAAAAAAATGTCGCCGCGATTACTTTCTACTGCAAAATCCTCATCCAAAGTACCTACCAGCGCATTGTCAGGCATTGCAATCACCGCAAACAATCCATTGTCTGGGATTGCTCCTCCACTTGTAATTGCGGCAAGACGGCTGCCACGTCGCGCTTTTATGATATGATTTACCTGATCTCTATGAATATACGCCCCATAACGTCCTCGCGAACTGGCAATTCCTTCTGATAACATCATAAGAATTTCGTCAAACTTTTCCCTCGTTAAATGCTGATAGGGATACGCGTTTTTAAAATAATGAAAGAGCGTGTCCTCTTCCCAATCCTGAGTAGCACACGCAGCCACAATTTGTTGTGCCAGAATATCCAGGGGCTCTTTGGGAATAATTAACTGATCCAAATCCCCTTCACGTATTGCATAAACCAATGCGGCACACTCTAACAACTCATCGCGTGTGGTCGCAAAAATGCGTCCTTTAGAAATTGCAGCATGCCAGTGTCCTGCTCGACCAATGCGCTGCAATGCTGTAGCAATGGCACGCGGCGATCCGATTTGACAAACCAGATCAATACTTCCTATATCAATTCCTAACTCTAAAGATGCGGTGGCAACTAATACTTGCAGCTCACCTCTTTTTAATTTTGTTTCTGCTGCAAGCCTTAGTTTTCGCGATAAACTTCCATGATGAGCTAAGACCTTGTGTTCGCCTAAACGCTGTTCTAAATGATGGGCAACCCGTTCTGCTAATTTTCGTGTATTAACAAATACCAAGGTAGAACGATTTTCCTGAGCATAAGCAGCAATTTTTTCATAAATTTCATCCCACATTTCATTGGAAGCAACAGCTGCTAGCTCGCTATCTGGCACTACAACCTGCAAATCAAGTTGGCGTGCATGTCCTATATTGACCAATTTTATTTTTGTTTTTTTAGCTCCTGTTAAGAAATGTGCCACTTTTTCCAAAGGTTTTTGGGTTGCTGATAATCCAATGCGAATAAATGGTTTTAAAGTAAGGGCTTCCAAACGCTCAAGAGATAAAGCTAAATGCGTCCCTCGTTTATTGTTTGCTAAAGCATGAATTTCATCAACGATCACTGTATGGATATTTGCCAAATTGATGCGACTTTTCTCAGCGGTTAATAAAATATAAAAGGATTCAGGTGTTGTAATTAAAATATGCGGCGGCTGTTTAAGCATTTTTCGGCGCTCGCCGGTGGGTGTATCTCCAGTTCGCACTGCCACCCGAATTTCTGGCAAATGTATACCGCGCGCCCTGGCTAACGTCGTAATTTCCTCCAGTGGCATGAGTAAGTTTTTTTGCACATCATTACTGAGTGCTTTGAGCGGTGAAACATACAAAACCTCAGTCATATCCTGTAAGTTTCCGGATACGGCTTTGCGCACCAACCCATCCAAGCACGCTAAAAATGCAGCCAGAGTTTTCCCTGAACCTGTTGGTGAAGAAATAAGCGTATCATTACCTGCTAAAATAAATGGCCACCCTTGCTCTTGGGGTTCAGTGGGTTGGCCTACTTTTTGGATAAACCAATGCTGTACGAGCGGATGGGCCCAGCTCAGGCTTTGATAATTTGGTGGGTTCATAAAATTAAATGATAATGATCAATTCAATACATAGTATAGGTGATATTACTCGGCTATAGACGCATCACATCGTTCTTTCTATTAAGTCTATAGGGGTTAACAATTCATCTCACTGTCTACGTTCCGGGAGGTTGGCTACGCATGATTGCTCAACATACCCTTAGTTATTTATTCAGCATCTATAAGAATTTGCTCAATTTCTCTATTTTTAAATACAACATACCGATGCAAACCGACTGCAATCACTTCTGGCGCTAACTCTTTCATTGCCTTCATTGCTTCTTGCTTTTGCTGTTCTGTACCGTCTTGTTTTTCAAAAACCTCAACATTTGCTAAAAAAGCAGCAATTGTGCCTTTTCTTACTATTTTGCCATTGATGGATGTGCTATCAACTCCATCAGGCAATATATCTTCAGGACGAATTGAATTATGATGCGCCATACTTTCTCCTTTTATTCTACGTAATCTCCAGCTGTTTTTATCATATCTTCAAATTCATGCCAT
Organism: Legionella bozemanae; assembly: GCF_001648595.1. Classification (GTDB taxonomy): domain Bacteria; phylum Pseudomonadota; class Gammaproteobacteria; order Legionellales; family Legionellaceae; genus Legionella; species Legionella bozemanae. Next base: position 222,557 of record NZ_LBAW01000001.1, read on the forward strand.
TAGACATTCCAGGCTCATCAGATTTTGGCTGTTCTACAGCCATCTTTTGCCTTAACTCCTGCATTAATTTGGTTTGCTTGATAGCCCATAATGAAGATGAAGTATAAATTTTATTGTACTCGGAAATGATTTCCTTAACTTTTTCTTTTGATTGTTGTACTAGAGTAGAATCACCGTTCTCTTCATTTGTTTGCTTCATCAACTTTATTCCTACATCTAATGTTTCTTCGGCTCTTTTAAAATTGATGCCTTCATGCAAATATTTTTCTAACAGCAACACCACTCGTTCCTCTGTTGATTAAATAAATAATATGACGTACTTTAGCATTATTTGATCATTAATTAAAACCACCTTATCGTTTCTACTCGGAACAGGAAAAAATAAGTTGCAGTTCAAGCAAGATTTTCACAAAATTCTCGTATAGCCCTAATGCAGGGTCAGACCCTACATCGTTCATTACTTCAAGGTAAAAAATGATTATTATAGTTTGTGGAACTTCGTCTTCAGGAAAATCAACTCTTTGCCAAGAATTGCAAAACTTGCTTGATAACGGCTGGCTTAATTTTAGTACGGATGGGTATTTGGGTATGCTGGGTGACCAATTTGGGGGATTGCATCCTGATAATCCCAAAGTATGTATTCCTAATGACATTTGCTACGCACAAAAATATCCTGATGGGACTTATGAAATCATACCGGGCGCATTATGTTCAAAACTCTACTTAACTATACCAAGTGTCCTGAAACTTATCGCGGATCAAGGGTTCAATATTATCGTTGATTCTTTCATTACCACCATGGATGAATTTAAAAGTTACAAAGAGACATTGGAACAATATGGAATTTTATTTGTTTATCTTTATGCGTCTGCAGACGTAATTAATCAAAGAGAGGAAGCTCGAGGCGATCGATTAAAAGGATCAGCACTTCATTGGTTAAAACGATTTGATTTTCAGGATCACTGTGATTTGTGTGTTAATACCGAAGAAATGAGTATCCAACAAATTTGTGATGAAATTCTTCGTCTCAAAAGCCAGGCTACGAGATTATAATCTATAAATGTAGCCTGCGGAACCCAAGGTTTTCTGCAGAAGTAAGCCCTCTGAAGCTTTAGTTTCTCGAGGTACTCACGTACATATGGATAGTCCTGAACTTATAGCAGATATTATTTTTCAATTTTAAACCAAAACGATAATATATTAATCAATTCGTGATTTTATTTTGACTTCCTCTATCATTTTATAGTCTATTTGGATAAAATAAGCTAGATTTCTGCGATTTGCGGAAAATAAAAAAGAAATAAGATTTAGAGGGTGACTAAAATGGGGTTTAATTTTTTTAAAAAATACTATGACAAAGCGAACACTGCACTCGATGAGATAGCGACAAACAACCCGCGAATTTACAATACAGTTCGAAAGTTAATTGATGAATTAGCCAATGTAGAAAGATTAGCTAAGAATCGAGAGGAACCTCTTCATCCAGACATCCTTAATGCAGTGCAACAACTAAAAGCCCAATTAAATGAAACCAAAAGACAGTTTGATAACGATTTTAAAGAGGGGATCCCCCTGCTTCAATTTCAACGCCGCGTTCGAGATTTTGCTAATGATTGTCGCTCAGCAATCTATAGTTACGAGCCCACATTAATGGCTGCTCCTGGTATTTTGAACAAACTCAAGGCATACATCAATGCTTTTCTGGAACAGTATTTTGCAGTTGAGTCATATTTTAACACAGAGAAAAATGCTCTTGGATTGAAGACAGAGTTCAGTAAAAATTATAACAACAGAAAAAGGGAACTCACTCAAGAAGTTTTTCGAAGTGACGGCTCTGAGGATACTTGCGGTCTAGGACTCTTCTGATAAGAATAAATTCCAAACAGCTCCCGGGTTTCGCTATGATGTGCGCCCGGGACTCTATAAATCTTTCAATGTATTTCAAAAATCAATTCTTTGATCTTTATTTTTAAATTCTTATCCTAACCAATCAATGCTAATATTACTGAAAGAATAATAAAATTCAAAAGGATTTGCCTCATGCGTCAAGATGTATCGAAAATAACCATTGTCATTCAGCTCAACCAACTCATTAGGAGTTAATCTATGAGCAAAACGCTTCTCTTTACATCAGGATTAATTATTATTTGGATAGTTGGTTATTTGCTGATTGTAGGGAGTCATGTGCTAATTCCTTTTGTGATTGCGGTGTTTATTTGGCATCTTCTTAATACGATAAGCAACATCATTCAACAAATACCCAGGATAGGTGCCTTTTTGCCCAATTGGCTGAGCATGATTGTCGCTTTTGCAATAACGGTCGCGAGTACTTTCATTTTTATCAATATCATTACGGATAATGTCAATAATGTTATTGCAGCGTCCAGTCGCTACCAAGAAAATTTATTAAAAATTTTCAACAATATTGATCAAAAATTTAATATAAAAGTATTGACAAGCATGAATACCATAATCAAAAGCCTTAATCTCCAAACGATTTTTGTTAACGTGTATGGGGTGTTTACGACACTTGCTGGTTCTACGGTACTCATTTTCTTGTATGTTGTCTTTTTATTTGTTGAACAACATTTTTTTCTAAAAAAAATTGATGCCTTATTCCCTACTTTGGAGGGTCGCATGCTGATGAACAATATCATTAGCCATATCGTGAATAACACGCAGACTTACCTTGGCCTAAAATCCATTTTAAGTATAGGCACCGCAATTTCCAGTTGGATAATCATGAAGTGGGTAGGATTAGATTTTGCCGAATTTTGGGCGCTTCTTATCTTTTTTCTCAATTTTATTCCCAATATAGGCGCGATTATTGCCATTGCTTTTCCAACTGCTTTGGCAGCATTACAATTCACCAGTTGGATTCCTTTTATTGAAATTATTCTAGGCCTGGGAGCAATTCAATTTATCGTCGGGAACTTGATTGAACCACGCTACTTAAGTAACTCATTGAACTTAAGCCCATTAGTTATTTTAATCGCCTTAGCCGTTTGGGGAGCAATATGGGGAATATTGGGAATGTTCCTCTCAGTGCCAATTACGGTCATGATGATGATTATCTTTGCCCATTTTGAAAAAACCAGGCCTATTGCAATTCTTTTATCTCAAGATGGAGATGTCTTCAAAACTTATGAGTTGTTACCCATGGAAAATCTACCTGAGCAAGATTGGGTTCAATATTAAGGTCTATACTTTTTAAATAACTTCAACTCTAAGGACTTTAAAAAATGGATTTTATTAAAAAGACTATCGAATTGGCTAAAGAAAATGTAAAACAAGGAGGAAGACCCTTTGCCTGTTTAATCGTAGAAAATGGTGAAATCATTGCAGAGGGAACTAATCTGGTAGCTCAAACCAACGATCCTACTGCGCATGCAGAAATTGTGGCTATAAGAAAAGCTACTGCGACACTGCACACCGAACATCTTCTTAATTGTGAGTTCTATATTTTAGCTCATCCTTGTCCTATGTGTTTGGCCGCCATGTATTATTGCAGCCCGCGAAAGGTAACTTTTATTACTTTAAGAGATGATTATAAAAAATATTATATTGACGATCGCAAATATTTCACATTGGATAATTTTTATGATGAATTTGCTAAACCCTGGCAGAAAAGAAATTTGCCAATGACTTATCACACTCATCCCGAAGCAATCGAAATATATAAGCTTTGGCAAGAGCTCAATCACAAGAATAAAAGTTAGGATCAAAAAAATTGTAGCCTGGGGTAAAGAGGTGCCTCCGGAGCCAATGACAAAACATCCCGGGTTACGTTTCACTTCACCCAGGCTACAGTGATAAAAACCTCTTACTTTGTTTCCCAAAATGCAATATGAGCCCCTGTAGGATCTTTAATAATCGCAAAAAGCCCCATATCACCAGCATGGGTAACGCCTTTTATTTCTTGAGCTCCATTTTGTTTTGCTTTTGCTAGAGTATCTGCCACATCATTCACTAAAATATAAGCCATCCAATGGGGTGGAATTTCATTTTGTTGATTTGTAGGGATTTGCCATATACCTGCAAATTCCTTATCGTTGGCATGAATCAGTGTGTATGTCATTTCACCAGAATGTATTTCTTTAAATTGCCAACCTAATACTTTACTGTAAAATTCTTTAGCTTTTTTCACATCCGCAGTGGCTAATTCGTTCCAACAGAATTGATTCATAGAACTTTGTGACATGATAATCTCCTTATTTATTTTGGGTTTTTGAATAATAGCCCATAATTCCAAGAGATGTTAGCAAAATGTGCGACTATTAAAAAATTCATTAATAATCAATAAACTGTAATAATTTAGGAGGTAACTCTGTCCGTCTTGGGACGGAACTTAACGATACAAATAGGTTTTAACCTCTAATGGACGCTATTTCCTGCAACAATAGACCCAGAAGAATAATTTTTAAGTTGTAAATAAAATATTTCATTTCCAGATAATTCTGTGGTCATGGTCATAATTTTATTCCTTAAAAATTATAATGTTATAGCTCGGTAAGCATTTTAGAGCCCATGTCGTTGATTTGGATTCCAATTTTTATAAAAAGATTCCAGTTCCTCTGGCATAGGGTGTTCCTTTTTATGATTTTCCAGATACGCTTCCAAGCCTTCTTGTTCAATTTCTATTCCATCTTGAAGTAATGTATTTAAAATTTCGTCAAGCATACTAATTTCGTCTTCCGTACGCTCTTTTAATTGGATTTTATCATGAACTAATTGTACTGCTTGCAGTAAAACTTCATCGGGACAATCCTTCTTTTTAGCCAGTGAAATTAAAAAATCTATTTCTGAAACTCGTTCAGGATTGCGAAATAACACCATAAGCCCCCTTATGTAACTATTTTTTTTATAGTGCTCATCGTATTTTTTTTCATATTCTGTTTTTAAACTTAAAAGGGCTTGGCGAAGAGCGCTAGGGCTTCCCATAGTAGTTTCCGCATCGTCAATACGTTCACGAGATGCGGAGCGTTCCGCCTGGGTTGTATGAGAGCTAAGAATCTTCTGCGTGCTGGCGCTATGCCCCCCTTTATCAACTTTTTTAGCAGAATCCAATTTTTTCATTTTATCTTTTTCTCCTGATTTAACCCCTTTATATGTTTAATTATAGACAACATGATTTAATTTAAATTAGATCACGGACTTACAGGAAAGCCCCTGTACGTAGGATTAGATCAAGAAATGAAAGAAAGTGCGCACCACCAAGTTGTTTATTGTGACTAATTAAAGCTCAATAGACGATAAATATCTTGAGGAACCTCATCCTGATTTTGCAATTGTTTTTGATACGCATTATTGAATTGATAAGCCACATAAACAAGCGTAAAACCCACCGCAAGTGGCCACGACGCTACAGCTGCAGTGATAATAAATGCAATTCCACCCACATTGAATGCCAAACTTTTCCAAAATTCACAATAATTTTTATTGCACTCTTCATTAAGTTTTCTTATGAGTTGGTGATGATGCTCATTATCCAGAATGTTACCATTTGTCACTTCACGTCGCACAGCAATAGAAGATTTCTGATATTTTTTATATTCTTCCGATGTGTTATACAATGCATTACCCAGCATACTAAATAATGCAAGTCCGGCTAAAGCAAGGGGCCCGGTGCATAATAGACTGATTGCAAAAGAGGTGGCAATTATATTTGCTCCCAAAACGTTAATTGCAAAATAAGTACATTGAGCGTCCCATTCGTCGTTTAATACATCAATCTGGCGCTGAATAATTGCTTGTTCGAACACTGTTGCTTTTTTTAATTGCTCCTGCAATTCATGCATACGATCATGATATTGACACGCTTCAAAAATCCATTGAGCTAAAAGCAAAAGCGTATCAAACGTCAAAAAAGCAAGCGTAATGAGTGGAATAGCTGTCTCAGCAATATGAAAAAAATTATTATATGTCGTCAATAAACCAACTACCGCCCAAACCAAGTCATTGGCCATCGTAAAGCCACGCTTTTCCATTTCTTGCTTCAGCACTTTTCTTACTGATAATTCATCGCTTATTGCCGACTCGACAATATGTTTGATCATCAATATTAAATTGATGAAAAAGCGAAGTGCATAGAGCGAAATACCCAAATCCGTAATGGCTTCTCGTGATTTGGTTAAAAAATTAATACCTTCGATAAAACTGTATTGATTGCCAAGTACCTTATTAATCTCTTGAATCAATTCAGAAATAGAACTCTTTTGCAGATAAATAATTGCATAATTTGCTAAACCACGGCTGTAGGAAAATTGGGAACGCTTGGTATTTATAGTACCAATATATTGGCGCAGCTTGGAAATGCTGGTAAACGAAGACAGGCACCCCTGGGTATTCATCCGTAATTCCTCTCGCATAAACTCAGAGAAGCCTTCAATTGATTTTTGTTTTTCTTGTACGTGCCCTATTTTATAAAATTCTTCTATTTTTTTGCGACATTGTCTTAATTTTTCTAAATCAGAACCCACATAATCCAGTTCATAATAAGAAATCAGCAAATCGCACAAAAAGTGCAGGTAAAGTACTATGGGGTTATCTTCTGCCCAATTCGATTTATTGGATATAATCACTTGATATAAAGACGAAAACTCATATTTTAATTGGTCTAAACGAAATTCTTCTTCTTTAAAAGAAAAATCGTTTTTTTTAAATGAATTGTTAAAAAAAGCATGTTTTATGAGACCAATTTTTGATTTTCCCATAAAAAACTCATTGAGATGAATTGAGAGAAATTACTGAAATTGTACTATGGATTATCAATAACAGATTAACACAATAGTGTTAATTTTCTGCAAAAAAATAGTTAAAAACAGAAAAAATGCTCAAAATCAAAAACCAAAAGAATAACTTAAGAAGCAAAAAATCCTCTTTTTTTTCTAAAAGCTAATTGATACACTCATTGCTCCAGATATCCACAAATCCGAGATATAAAGTTGATTTTTGATGCAAATAATCCCTCTGATTCCATTGAAAAGAGTTCATTAGAAAAAGAGAAAGTAGTTATTATCATTCCGACGCATAATGAAGCGTCAGTTATTCAAACAACAGTAGAGCAAGTTTTTACATCGGTAGAACTCATTGAGCAATACGATATACATATTTTAATTTTTGACAGTGCTTCTACGGATAATACCCAACAAATTGTTACCTCATTGCAGAACAATTATCCGAAATTGCACTTACAGAATGAACCTACCAAATCTGGACTTGGTTCAGCATATTTGCAAGCCATGAACTATGCTTTAGTTTCTTTGAATGCAGACATTATCTTTGAATTTGACGCAGATCTTTCCCATCAACCTAAGTATATTCGTCCGATGTTGGACATGTTGCAAACCTGTGATTGTGTACTGGGAAGCCGTTACGTTGATGGAGGAAGTATTCCAAAAAACTGGGAACTGCATCGCAAATTATTCTCTATTTTGGGCAATTATGTGGCCAGAGCGGTGCTTACACCCAAATATAAGGATTTTACCAGCGGTTTTCGCGCTACTCGCCGACAACAGCTTATAAAAATTTTACCTCATCGGTTTCTTACGAATCACTATGCATATAAAATGCAGCTGCTTTGGCTTTTACATAAAAATAAAGCAAAAATTCGTGAGTATCCTATTGATTTTATCGACCGAAATACCGGATACAGCAAGTTACCTAAAAACAGCATTGTCGATTCATTGCGCGTTGTTTTTACTTTGCGCTATCATGAAATCAGACGTTATTTAAAAATGTGTCTGGTTGGCTCCTTGGGTATTTTTGTACAATTTATTACTTATAATGTGTTGCGTGGATGCTTTCAGTTTTCGCCTTTTGAAGCCTCTCAAATTGCAGTATGTACAGCAATCATTAATAATTTCATTTTGAATAACAAGCTTACTTTTAACGTGAAGCATAAGTCGTCCTGGCCTTTAAAAATAAAACGCCTCGTCCTTTTCGCTATTTATTCAGTGTTTATCATTAATTTGCAAAGTTATTGGTTGCGAGTTGGAGTTCTTTGCTTTGGCAGCGGGGCATTGCGCGAAAATATAATCATGGGCTTTGGCATAGGTCTAATCTCTCTGTTAAATTACTATACTTATTCTCGGCATATCTGGGCGGAAAAACTTGTCCCCAGTAATTAAAGGTGAACTTGTTCATGATAAAGAATCTGAAGAAAATTATTTCACCTTTAGACATCCAGCTGGGTAATGGAAATACATCAGAACCAAATAGCAAGGTTATTTCGTGGGACTTTTTTAACCCACAAAATGTTTACCTGTTTTTAACCTTCTATTTTGTCATCCTCTTATTGATAGCACCCATTAACGTATTATCTCTTGATACTTACTATTATTGGGACTGGAGCCGGCATTTGGCGTTATCCTATTATGATGGCTCACCCATGATTGCCTATTTTATTTGGCTTGCAACTTCGTTGTTTGGAAATAACCTGTTTTCCTTGAGTTGTGTAGGCATCATCGTAATTGCACTTAGCAGTTGGATTATTTATAAAAGTGCCCGATTTTTTTTATCTCAAGAGGCAAGTTTTATTGCCATGTTATCATGGTTATTTTCTCCCCTTGTCACCTTGGATATTTTAAGGCAAACCACCTATGATACGCCCCTTGCTTTATTTTGGGCATCAACCCTGTACTTCACTATAAAATTTATTCAAACAAATAAAGTAAGCGATCTCTATTTAATCGGGGTTAGTGCCGGATTAATGATGTTATCCAAATATTCCGGAATCGTTTTAATTCTTTCCCTGCTTATTTTTTTAATTTTCACTTACCGTTCAATTTTTAAAATAAAACATTTTTATTTCGCTACGCTTCTCGCCATTATTATTTTTAGCCCTGTGATTCTCTGGAATTATCAAAACCATTGGCAATCATTTATCTATCAGTTAACCACTCATAAACTCCATCATGAGGTAAACCCCTTTTATCATGTGATAAAAACGTTCTTTACTCAATTTGTGCCCTCACTCAATGTGATGCTTCTTCCTCCCTTTTTAGTTCGAAACCATAGAATGGATGAGAAAAGCGCATTAATTGTGACTTTGTGCCGTATCGTTTGTATTACTTTTCTTTGTTTTTACTTATACACAGCCAGTAAGGCTGGGATCCGAGAGTTCTGGCTAACACCATATCTAATGAGCAGTGCCATTTTATTGGGATATTGGGCTACTGCAGACCATAATCGTAAATTCGCCATTTTATTGATCATGTCTTATGCCGTAATTAGCCTTTTCGTTTTAATTGATAACACGTCCAAATTTAATGTGATTAAATCAAAAAAACTTGTTGTTTATCATTTAATTCAAAAACTTAATGCTACATATCCTCAATTACCCGACACGATTTTTACATCAGGCTGGTTTGCAGCACGAATGCTCTTTTTCCTCCACAATAAACCAACCATTTATACTTTAGGTTGTGACACGGCGCAAAATCAATATGCTCTATGGGGTGCTGACATCAATAAAAAAATTGCCGATAAAACATTAAAAGAAGCGTTGTATATTGATCAATATGACCGACAGAGTTGTTTACAAAAATATTTTGATCACTGTCAAAAAATACCTACTCAAACGTACCTTTTTAGACATAAGGAATATGCACTAAATGTTTATAAATGCCAGAACTTTTAAAAACTTATTGCCAAATAGGTTGGCGTGGTTGTTGTGAGATATTACATAATAGAGTTTACAGTTAACTAATCTTCTTTTAATGTATTCATCGAATTATGTTACCATCCATGTTATTAGAATTTGATAAGGACCATCGATGCTTAAATTACTCTTTCTTTTTATTGCGTTGTTTTCTTCGGTTTGTTTTGCTGATGGAAAAGAAATTGCAATTACTATGGATGATTTGCCCCTTGTTGCTTCAAGGATGAATACCCCAGGAAATAGAGAACGTTCAACAGAACGTTTTACGCAAATTGTGCAAACTTTTCAAAAATACAAAGTCCCGGTTACAGGCTTTGTGATAGCAGGAGCAATAGAAAAAGGTCAATGGGATTTTCTTGAGCAATTTCGTCAAGCAGGCTTTATGTTAGGCAATCACACTTATTCACATTATAATCTGAATCAAATGAGTGCCGAAAAATACATTGCTGATTTGGATCGCGCCGATAAAATTCTGACTCCAATCATGACCCAACCAAAATATTTTCGCTATCCCTATCTGGCAGAAGGCACTAAAGGCAAAAAGCAACAAGTCTATGATTACCTCAAGGAGCATAATTACACCATTGCACCAGTAACCATTGATAGTAAAGATTTTGACTTTAATGCAATGCTTTATAAAGTTCCATATCGCTCTCGAGTAAATTATATTCAAAAATTAAAACCCCGCTATTTGGCTTATATATGGAAGCAAACATTAAGAGCTGAAAAACGCTCTCAAGGAAAAAATGCCAAACAAATATTATTAATTCATGCAAATCTTCTAAACAGTTATGTATTAGGTGATGTTTTGGAAATGTATCAAAAAAATGGATATAAATTTATCAGCCTGACTGAAGCCCTGAAAAACCCTGCTCCTATCATCAACTTCTCTCCTTCTCTGAAAAAAGATACCTTGGGAGAAGAGTTAGAAAACGAACTTCTAAATATTCCTAAGTCAAAAGAAAACTATGTGACACCTGAATAAAACCAATCGTATCTTGTAGCCTGGGTGCAGCGGAGCAGAACCCAGGAAAACCGGTTCAAGAAAATACCTGGGTTCCGTTTCGCTGCATCCAGGCTAGAATGTTATGAGACAATGATTTTTTTAAACAGGAGGTTGTAATGTTAATACTCGCTATAGTTTTATTTCTTGCTGCAGTAGTTTGTGGTTTTTTTCTTTTGACCGCGATATTGCAAGATAGGCCGGTTAATCAAAAAGTAAAAGCCCTTCATGGAGTTTTTGCAGGACTAGGGCTACTCATTATGATTGTATACATGCTTACATTTATGTCAGGTCAACCTTCCCTCCTTATTGCAAGCTTGGTTATCTTGATCGTGGCTGCATTAGGTGGATTAACCTTGGTTACGCTCGCCAGGAAAGGGAAACCGCTCCCTAAATTAGCAGTATTAGTTCATCCAATCATTGCCATTGCCGGATTAATTGCTTTGATAATCTATGTCATGCCCTAAATTATTCGGGTTCAAACCTATTTTTTAACAGGCGTTCACGAAGAGATTGAACCAGTGCTTCTGGTGCTTTCTCTGGTGAGCCTGAATTAAAAGGCGGCACAGGATCATATTCCAAACCAAGTTGTATGCTTTGTACTACGTTTTCATTAGCAAGTTTTGCAGCAAGATATAAAGCCATATCAATACCCGCTGAAACGCCAGCTGCTGTAATGATTTTTCCATCTTCAACAAACCGCTTGTGGGTTGGTATTGCCCCCCAATTTTTTAATCGATTCATTACTGCCCAATGAGTGGTCGCATTAACTCCCGATAAAATCCCTGCTGCGCCCAAGATCAAACTTCCAGTACAGACCGAGGTAGTCCATAACGTATGTTCATGAGTTGCTTTAACCCATACAAGAATTTCAGGAAATTCACGCAATGCGGTTGCATTACCAGCCCCTGGAACCAACAGAACATCAGTATGCGAAATATCGGTTAATGCATGCTCAGCAATCAAAGTAAGCTCGGAGCATGTGCGTATTGGTCCGCTATTTAAGGCAACCCTCTGCACCACAACTTCTGGCAAACGACTTAGTACCTCATAAGGACCAATTGCATCCAGAGCAGTCATTCCTTCATAAAATAAAAAAGTAATATGCAGTGGTTTATGCATTACTATCTATCCCTTCTTAACAAATTGAGATTTTAATTTCATGGCGCCAATTCCCTCAATTTTACAATCGATATCATGATCACCATCAACCAAATGGATGTTTTTTACTTTAGTACCAACTTTTACTACTTGTGATGACCCTTTTATCTTGAGATCTTTAATTACTGTCACTGTATCCCCGTCTTGGAGAATCTGGCCATGCGCATCTTTGATAATTCGCTGCTCATCATGTTCATGTTCTTCTGCTTCATTTTTTGCCCATTCATAGGAGCATTCTGGACAAATAAATTGATTACCATCTTCATAAGTATATTCTGAATTACATTTAGGACATTGAGGTATCTGGGACATATTTTTTTCCAATTCAAAAAATTAATAATTAGGATCTGTTGATAACAGTATACCAAAAACCCTTAATTAGTCTCCTATAACAGTAATAACCAGATGACGTTTTTGTGATTGATAGCGATGTTCGTAAAGATAAATTCCTTGCCATGTCCCCAACGCTAATTTTCCACTTTGAATGGGAATGGTTAAGCTTGTTTGAGTTAACACAGTACGAACATGTGCAGGCATATCATCTTTACCTTCAATCACATGTTGAAACAAAGGATCGCCATCAGGAACTAATCGAACCAGGAAATTTTCCAAATCCATACGAACCTGAGGATCATAATTTTCACAAAGCATCAAAGAAGCACTGGTATGTTTGAGAAATAAATGGCATAAGCCCTGTTGTATTGTGGCTTTTGCTAAAATATTTTTTATTGGATCAGTTATATCCTGCGTGCTGCGGCCTGGGGTATTAAAAGAAATGGGAAATTGTTCAATTTTCATAGAATTCAACTGATTAAGTGTGTTCGTTTCTTTTTAGGGTTCCGTTACATTTCTACTATCTTGGCACAAACTATTCTGATTTTCTGCGCTTCAGTACCCAGAAACTGGCGAAATATAAACAGACCCTACTATCGCAAAATTTACGCTTCGATTCAAAACAAATCATCAGGTGCTACCACACTCCCCATAACCCTAAGTATTTTATGTCTTGATTTATCCCCGCGCTGTAATTCAACTTTTCTTATTGGCACCTTAAATATCTGCGCAATGTACTTCAACAATGCTTTGTTGGCACGACCTTCAATTGGCGGAGTATTTAAACGAATTTTAAGTTCACCCTCATGAATTCCAACAATCTCTGTTTTTTTGGCACCTGGCTGAACATATAAATGAAGGGTTAAACCCTCAGCATCCTGTTGATACCACACGGTATAATTATTCCTGGAATTTTTTTAATAGAGCAAATTAAATGATTTATTGATGGCTTACAAGATAAATCAGAACGAAAAAGTGTAGGCGATTTCCTCGCTATTGTTTTCACTTCACTTCATGTAAGCTACGTCCTACTCCCACGACTTGTTCCTGGGAACCCCTCAAAGCGATAAACAATCTGCCTACGTACTGCGGCTTTATGCGCGGTATCCAGAACGCTCTTGAGTCACTTTCAGAATCTTTTGCTACATTGTGCTCTATAGATACCGCGCATAAAGCGCAGTACGTAGACATTTATTAAAGACATCTCTTTTATGACCAACTTTGGATTCTGCAGACAAACCTTGAACAATAGAGACATTTGTGTCCTACTTAACTTCGCATTTATACAGGTTAAATCAAATTAATTTAACTTGAGAGGCTCATGGAGCTCACAACCTTGTCCACACTTTCTAAAGTACTCGCATAAGTCTTATCGAGCAATTTGATATCATCTTCCAATTTACGACGGTTAAGTTCATCCATTTGTTCTTTTGTTTTTTGCATTTCCTGGGTATGAGCGAAAAATGAATCAACATGAGTCGCAATACTCGCCCCATTTTTTCCAATTTGAGATTGAAACCATGATTTCACTTTAGGAGCAGGACTCTCTTTAGTGATTAAACGCACAGGAAGCTTTCCATCGCTCAACGCTTCGGAAAGATTATCTCCCGCTTTTTCTAATCGCTCGAGTAAGCTGGGATCATCGGTTGCAATAGCATGACGTATGGTCGCATCCCGAATGATGGTAAGCATTTTCGTGTAGTTTTCTACCTTGCCTTTTGCTGCACTTTCCAAATTTTTTTTGGCTATTGCATAAGCTAATTTATCACCATCAAAAACAATACGTGCATCTTTAGCAAAAATGTCCAATATATCGGGGCGTCCTGTAGATAGAATTGCCCCCACAGTTGTTTGAGTAGCTTCAGGACTTTTATTTTCAAAACTAAGATCAGGATGTTTTGCAATAAATTGAATTAGGTCTAATGGTGGAACCAGAGCAAGAACAACTCTCATAAGAAGTGTCCTGCCATTGCTATTCACTGCATTCACCAACTCAGGATGGTCGTTAATCAGTGTTTTAACATGGTCATATTCTTTTTTACTTACAGCTTCCCATAATGCATCTTCATAAATTGACGGCATTTTTTTCTCTCCCTATCATAAAAAATTGGTCTGATTATACCAAAAAAAGGCATACTGTCATATAATATTCCGATGATTAGGCAAAATGTACTACAATGCCAATCCAAAGCATAGAATTAAGTCATAGAGTGTTTTCTTAGACCGGAAGGCAACTTTCAAAATGCTCGACCAAAACTTTATCACAAAACATATCCATTCGTTTTACACACAATAGATTGTAGCCTCTTGTGCAGAGGGGGGAGCGGGGGTGGAGATGCGTGTGGCATTTGCCTTGGGCGGGGCATGTTGATTTGGCGGCTATAACCCGTCTTGATGAGGTGAGAACGGCCGATCTCACGCAGTTGCGTGAACACTTAAACCCGCCAACAATAGCGCATGGTATGTTGATGTAACCACCTGTTGAACTTATTTGTAATGAGCTTTGTTTAATTTTTTGCTTTGGATTCGCATTACATTCCCACACTGTTTTGATGGTTATTTTGGAAATGAAACATTGAGGCAAGGTTATCTTTTACATGATGCAAGGGTTCATAATCAATGCCTAAATCACATGCATCACAAATTTTTTGAATATGTAATGGGTTCGCTTTATCAAATCCCATTGATTTTGCATCTTTAATAAGAATTTCGATTTTTTTTATTCTTTCTGCAATGTCAGGCTCGACTTCTTCATGTAAGTCACTTAAAACACTGGATAACTCTTTTAGTGCGGATTCATAATTGCGTTGTTTTTCCGGATCAAACTCAATAAGTTCAGTCTCATCCCTTATAGAGTTTATAAAAAATCGATATCGTTCCACATGTACTGACTTTTTAGAAGCTTCGAGCTCATGCTGTTCCGTACTTATAAACTCCATAGTAGGTTTATTGGATTCTGCTTCGGTGTTTTGCTTTTCAGGTAAATGTATCGTTTCAAGTTTTTCACCTTCAGAAACCTCGGGCTGATGCTGTTCTACTTCTACAAGCTCAATAGCAGGCGTACTTGGTTTTCCATCAATACCTTGCTCTTCAGAATCAGAAACATTGGGTTTCGAAGAAGATTCAGAGCCCCTATCAAGAGTTTCTTGTAACAAATTATCTGGAGTCGCAATCATGTTCTCACGCTCTTGTGGGGCAACAAACATTTGCTTCATTAAATTTACATTGAGGTCAAAACGTTTTTTTGCTTCCTCTGATAATACAGGTTTAATAATTCGTGCTATGGTTTCTAAGTCTTTATTGCATGCGCTTAATAAAATTTGGGTCGCTTCATAACGTTCAACTGTTTTTAATTTCTCTTGATACTCTTGTAATCGAATCAACGTCGCATCCAACTGGTTGATTTGTTCTTCATTCAGTTCATCAACAGGGCATTTTTTTAATTCATTAATGATTAAGCTCAAACTGCTGTCTATATCTTCTAAAGCATGAACATGTGCATTTTCATATTGAGTAGTTAGCATCTCCATCTCTTGCTTCCACTCAGTGTTAATTGCTTGACTTTCTTTTTCAAAGGTTTTGACAATTTCTTGATGTTCTTCATAAATCATGTGCAATTGTGGCGATTCGTGACGAACCTCTTCAAAAAAAGCCTCGAGAGCTCCTTGAGCTTCTTTAAGTTTTTCTTGTTTCACCTGATACTGTTGTTCAATGAGCTCTAACTCTGATGCGGCTCCATCCAATAGAGTCGCCTCAGGATACTCCGCTTCCATTTCATTTTTTATTGCAATTAATTTGTTATAAAGTGTTATCGCCTTTTGTTTTGTTTCTTCACGAATATTTTCATCTTGGGAAATTAAGTTTAATGCCTTATGCATCAAGGTAATATGTTCCTCATAAGATGTATCAATGAGTTTAATTTGTTTTACATGATGGATGTGAGTAATTCGTTCCATTTCCTCTTCATAATATTGATACAAACTCATATTCGTTATGCCATAAAGTGATTTTTCCCATTCTGATGTAGGAAGAGGTAATGGTTTTACTGCTTCAGATCGAAGTATTGATGCTTCCTTTTTTTTGGGGATAAACACAAAATTCTGTAAATTTGCTGCTGCGGCCTGTGCGTGCTCTTTTTCAATTGCCTCAAGCAAGGCAATTTCTTTTGTCAATAAATCTTTATCTTTGAAAAGCTCGCGAATGATATCAAAACGACCACTAACTGTCAGAAAAAAGAGCAAATTATGTTCGCACAAGTGCATAAATTCATTAAAAATTTGTTCGTTTTGATGAATTACATCATTTTTATTTTGAATCGCATTAAGTCTTCTGAGCCACCCTAAATAAGAAACCAAAAGGGGATAAGTTGCCTCAGATAACTCACGTTGTTTTAGGATTAAATCACTTGGATTGCCCATTACCCGTTTTAAATGTTCATCTGGTGATATATGAAGGATTCCCATCATTCACTACCCGCTTTGTGACTATATTTTATCAAAGTATAGTATTTTTTATATTTACTGCATTTATTATGATTAATATGTAAATTATTTGACAGAAAAATAAGGGAGATAGCTGAAGAAAATAAAAGGGCAATTGACAGTTCAGTGCCGCACGTTTTTGGGAAGATAATTCATCAGGCAGTAGCTCAAGCATTTAGCATTGGTAATTTCAAGATCACGAAAATAGGTTATTTCTTTTGAATAAAAATCAAAGGTTTCCTGAATTGCTTCAAAATACCCTTTAATAACCACTGAATAGCGCATTTTTGCTGTGTAGTGTATCTCAAGTAATTTAGAATATAGGAAAGTAATTTCATAAGCACATTGTGTATGTGCCGTTAAAGCAACATCAAAACAATTTGCTTCAAGTAATTTATTTTTTAGCTTATTGATGTTGCCGAGTATATTGGAAAGGTAAAAGTTAATTTTTTCCATTTCTACTTTATAAACCCCACCTAATACATCAGGTATGGAATGCATTATTTCACGTAAGAAATTTAAATCCGCAATGTAATTTCCTAATACATTGCTTTTCTTCATTTCGACAAATCGTGCTTGCCATTCTACTAAGTGCATCACAATACGTTTATATGCAATCAGTTCTTTTTCTTTGGAATCATCTACGGTAGGGAATTGATTATTAGCTTTCACATGTTCTATCTGTCCCATCACCATAAAACATGCATTTTTTATATCTTCAAAAGTTAATGATTCAAAATTATTTGTTTCAATTTTTTCACTAATCGTATCAATAACCTTTACAACATCTGGAGATAACATTGCCGTTCCAAATTTCAGCATCACCTAGATCTGATTATAGTTCAATATTTAAACAAAAAAGGAACTCGCATTTTGAATATTTGTGATACTGAGCGGATCGCTTTCCAAACTCGCTGCAGCAGAGTTTAGAAAGAAGCCTAAGGCATGGAACATTTCTGTAACTTAAGTGGCGCTTTTACCCAGCACTACAAATTTATTACATAACAAATTCCGCTGTTTTGTTTACGTGCTCCAATCGTTCAACTTGTGGATACATGACTTCTGACGATGTCGTCGGTTTCCGTGCTATTTGGGAAACAGGTTGCGCTTTTTGTTTCATTTTAATGTTAATGGCCGATAGCCGCTTCTCAAATTCCAAGAGTTCAGATGGATTAGTAATTCGCATAACATACATCCCACTTTTTTTCTCTTCTTCATTAATTTTCTCATTGAGAAATGCAACTTGTTGTTTCAGGGACTCAGCTTGCTCTGCTATCTCTTGACGCAATTTACCCAGCTCAGCAGCTAGTACACCTTGTTTCTTTTCAATATCCGGACGGAATGCATCGGTTAAATTTCTCCCGGGACTTCTTAATAACTCATCAAATTCCAAACGCCAGTCATCCATATCTTCCGGAGTAAAGACATGGCTTGCTACATAAGAAGAAATCTTCCCCCAAACAGTTTTTGGTTTCATTCCTTCCACTATCCGCCCATGCAAATCCATAAATCTGATTTTTAAAAGGATATCCTGAATTTTATCGATTTCTTCTGCTTGGAGATCAGGAAACTTAAATGTTTTGATTAACTCTCTATCGAGAAAACTATTGTGGACTTTTTCAGAAAAGGAGCTTAAATCTTTAGGCTTTTGATCTGCTGCCCATTCTTTTAAAACCAGAATTTCATTGACCTGATCCTGAAATTTCTTAGGAAACTGTTCCACATCCGGCTTTATTTTTGCTCCAAATTGAAGCAGAGGTAATTGCTTTTTTATTAATTGGTCAAAAGCTAAAAGTTGCTCATTCGCTTTGACTAGTCTTACTTCTAAAACTTTTCGCTCTTCAGTTAGCTCATGGGCACGAGAATTATATTGGGTAAAATTATGGAGTAAAGGATGCGAACCAACACCTTTGATCACCAAATCAAAATAATCGCTAAAACCATTATGTCCTTCTTTAAGCCTAACCTCTTTCACAGCAAAGCCATTTAATCCATTAAGTTTTTCTTTAAGATTATCCGCCTTACGTGCCAAAAACTTACTTGTATTAAGTAATTCCTTATGATCTTGGCTAAATTTTTCACAAATATTGCGAACCTCTCCTCGCAGACGAATTGCAAACTCTTGCAACTTAGAACTTTTTCTCGTCAAATCACCTACTTTATTCGCGAGAAAATAATGCATTTCATAAAATCCATAGAGCGTGTTATTTTCAGCTTGTATTGCATTTAATGCGTGCTTAATCGCCTTCCATTCATCATTTTTTTGTAAAAGAGGCTCTTCCCCTTCAATAACTTGAATCGCAGAATCCAGTTTTTCTTTCATCACTTCATAAAGAGCCTCCTCTTTACAATCATGTATGAAATCAGCATCCAGCTCATTTTCATTGGAACTCATCGCCGCTAATCCATCAAGAGTAGCTAAAGTTTCTTTAATTAAAGTATGTGTATTCTTATGGAAGCCAAAAGAGAATATCCATAAACCCTCCAGCTGCGCTTCATGTTTTGTCAATACCTTATACAAGTGCTTAATCGCACTTTGCCTATCAGATAACGTCTTGGCATCTTTTAAAATGTGGGTAGCATTCAATATGGCATCCGCAGCAGTAGTAACGGCAAAACGCTCAAGCAAATATCCTAAGCCGCGGTGTTCTTTCATAGCCCAAGATAGAGTGCTTTCCAAATCGTCAACAATTTCTGCCGCCACTTGATCCAAATAAATTGTTTTTAATTCCTGCAACTCCGTTGTTTCTTCAAACCCGGCTTGTTGATACACCATTAACATCTCTTGAATTATTGGTTGCATGGCATATTTTTCAGCAAATCGATCTTCAGGCAGATAATTCGCATAATCAGCCAAGAGGTCAATAAGGATATCTAAATTCGTTGCGTGCTCAATTTGCTTAACCAATAATGATCGCGTGGTTTTATTTAAATAAGCGTTATTTTTTATAATACGACTAATGTCTGCAGCAAATAATTTTACTTGGCTTTTAACAAAAGCATCGCGATAAACGCCTACATCACCATCAGCAAACCGCAGCATCGCTCCGTTTACTTCCAATCCAGATTCAACATAACGACGCGTCTTTTTCTTCTGAATAAGCATTTCTTTTTTGCCTTCATGTTCTGCCAATCGACGAAACTGCAATTGCTCGCTTAATGACACACCATCCAAATAATGATAACGCTGCGCATTGATTGAATCTTCAACAATGACAGGCATAACCTTTTCTTTAAAAAATGCGCGTTGCTGACTCCAAATCGAATTGACAGCAACTTCATAGGCAGCTACTGCTTCATCCAGTTCTCTAATTTGTAATTCTTTGCTTACATTACGACGTACATAAGGATTAGCGTATTTTTTCTGCGGATCAGAATGCTCAAGACATTCACCCCATTGGTGGCTTAAAGCAAGAATTAAGTCATCTCTCTGGACTAATAACTCAGCATCCAATGTTCTCCATTCAGATTTTGGATAAACAAGATGTAAAAATTCCTTCCATTCCTGGAATTGCTGTAGAACAACTTGTTGTATACTGGAAACCGTTTGAATGTAATGACGCTCAACCGCAATGTCCTCATTTCGTTGTCTTTTTTGCTGCGCTAATGCAACAAGCATTTTCTTGCGGCCTTCTTCGGACTGATAAAAACAAGATTGTGACAAAAATGTTCCATATTCTTCATAAATTACAATGTGCCTACCTGGTTTATCATTTCCTGCAATATGATTCATAATCTGCTGCGTATCATGAGGGGTATCCAATTCAGTCTGAATCGTCAAAAACCCTTTAGAATGTTTTGTATCAAAAGCAGATATTCGTCCGAGTGCCGAAGTAACAATAGTTAGTGTATTGTTTTTGCCGGACTGATTTTTAATCCAGTTTTCTTGTAACTGGCCAGCATCTTTAAATGCAGCAATATTTTTTTCAGTAAATTGTGCTTTTAGTTTTCCTTCCAGGAATTCTACTTCATGGGCATCTCTAGCAAGGATAACAATAGGTTGCTCATTTTTTGCTTGCTTGATGGCCTCACTAAGAGCATGTAAATGAGCTTCTTTATTTACGGTTTCTTTTGCAATTAATCCTTTAGGTTTATTTTTTTGATGAGGTGGTATTTGACACGCAGCACTCATGTCAAACTTGCTGCATTGCTCGAGTAATTCATCTTGTCTTTCTAAAGCCCTAGAAATACTAATAATACGCCCTTGCTTCTTATAGTCATCAATGAACTCTTTAGTTGAAACAGAATCAACAAGACGCATGTCTGGAGCAATAACGAATTCCCAATCAGGATGTTCTATTTGTAACCGCGCATGCAAAAATTGATGTTCCATAAAAGTTAAACCGCTTTGGCGTGTTTTTTGATGTATGGGAATAGCAAAATGCCGTGCTGTTTTAGAAGGTGGAATAACAAAATCTTCACCTTCAACGAAACGTTGGGCTGCTATAGCTGAATTAATCCACAAATTAAACTTATCCTTGGGTAAATCGTTTAACTGTGCTCTATGCAAACCTGTAGGAGCATACCTGTACAAAAATTCTTTTAGCTGATCTACATCCTTATCTGCACTCCAACTATTACTCGAGTGTAGTGTTTTAAATTGTTCCTGAGTAATAAATTCATTTACTAAAAGATAAATCCATGCATAAGGGCTATTCTCACTACCCTCATCACTCTCAGCCCTCATAGCAAGATTAAATAAAATCCTTTCATCTAATTCTGAAAAATCAGATCCATAAAAAATTAAGTTACTTGATGCAACATGACCATCCTCTTTGTAAGCGGTTAAGTTTTCATTTTCAGTTTTGGCACGAGAGCGATATAACGCAAGGTCACCTATAGTGGAATAGTTTATCCCACCAACTTTATAGGTTCCTTTAGGAGCATCTATCTCAATACTCCTTGAAGCAATACCTAGAGAGACAAAAAAATCTTTGGCATGATTTTTATAACTTTGAGCCATCACATCACGGCTTGGAGCACACACATCAACCGTCCCTCCATCCGCCTCAACCCATTGCATTACGGCAAATAATGCAGCTGCAATACTATTACTTTCCTCACCATCAATCTCCATCAGCATGTTGCTTTGCTGATTTTTTAATGACATTAAAACTGCAATAAGCTGTGTGGTGTCAACAAATTTTCCCGTAGCCCGAAAATATTGTTCACGTAATACAGCAAGTAATCTTAATTGAATTTTTAGCTTCTCATGAGCCTCAAGCTCTGGTTTTCTTAGTGCAACTGATAATTCACTCGGTTTTCTTAGTGCAGCAATCAATGTATCTGATAATTCACGCAATTCAGCGCGACTGATTTTAGTTAAATTTTTATAGACTTTAATTTGTTTCGTCGTCGGCTTATCACCCACAACCAGAGTTAAAGGTTGATTTTTTCCTATCGCATTGATATAGGTAACTTGTTGGGCTAAATCATATTGTTCCTGGCTACTTAAAGAAGCTCCTGCAAAAGTATTTTTAATGCCAGCAATGACTCGTTTCACTTGTGAGGTCTCAAATTGCTCATCAAGAACCTGGTCAGAGTCTTTTAGAACAACATCAAATGCATTTTTTTGAGGAGCGCGCCCTGCTTTTGGATCTTTGTCAAATGCATCAATATAAGCTCTGAGATCCTTAACATAACCATTTAACATTTTGATAAATGGTTCTATCTCTGGGTAAGGCGGATAATCAAATAATGCCACGATTTCCCGTAGATAGTGTTGATTTAATTCAAGCCCTGCCAGCACATCTAATAGGCGATGAATGTTTTTATCGGTTACATGCTCTCCCAATATAAGCAATATTTTTGCCCAATTATTTAAGTCGGAATCTTCTGTAGCTTCCAATTTATTGACTACGTTGTAAAAGCGAGTCAACTCAGACTTGCTGCCTTTGGTGCACGTTTTTATTAATAAAGTAAGCAATGGTACCAATGACTGTACTGTTGCTTTGGTCTGGGTAATTGATGCGATTTTATCAATAACTTTTTGAAGAGTTTGCTCATCAACATCTGGCTCTGATCTTTTTATTACATGAATCAGCGCAGCGAACAACGCTTCAGAATGCTTTGCCTCTCCATCAGTTAACGATTTCAATCCTATCAGTTCTTTTGATTTCAATCCTATCAGTTCTTTTAATGGGAATAAGGATTTCTGGGTTAAATTATGCGTGAATGAACAACGTAATAAGTTTTCATAGGCCTGCTGCCCAAGTTCTTCTCGGTATTTTGTTAAATAAGCAACCTCGCTCAAAGCATCACGTAGCTGCTCCGCTGTATATTTTGGCGTTTCTTTTAATATTGTGCATAAAATAGCTAAGGGCGACGCAACGGAAACCGCTTTTCCTTGACTCAAAACATCCAGTAAATCCTTCATCTGAACTGCAGTTAAAAAAGATTTTTCAGGTGCTATAGACTTAATTCTCTCAGTTAATAATGCAATACACCGGTGAAACTCAATGTTGTTTTCGTTTTTAATACGAGTTAAGGAATTAATTAAGCCATTCACTACATCTAATTGCTGTCCCAGTTCCTGCAGTGACTCATCGATGGGGCGCTCGATATTTAATTCTTTAATTTGCTTAAATAGAAAATTATCAAAATCCTGATTTGTTTGTAATGGCTTTAAAGCGGCAATTAAACTGGATTTATAATTCGCTTCTATTTTAGGTTTCAACACAGACAAGTAAGATTTCTTTGTAAAAAACTCAGCGCCCAATGCTTGAGTCATTTGTATTTTTTCTTGAGGAAATCCAGACAAAGTCCAAGCAAACCACCTGCTACCTAATAAATTCTTAGCTTCACGCTCTGCTTCAGCCAAAGACTCGAAGAGCATTCTTGGGTTAGGGGGGTGTTGATCCAAATAGTACAATACAACATAATGGGAATCCATCCAGGACTCCAAATATCCTTGTAATTTTTCTGGTAAATTCGCAAGCTTACTTTCGAATCGCCATTCCTTATAACTTTGTCTCAGCACGCTAAAAAGATCAATTGCTGTTTCGTTAACTGTATTTTTCCCTACTTTGAGATCAGGTAATTCAGCACAAACAATCTCAAGAATTCCTGCTTTTTGATTTTCAATAGTTGGCAGTACACTCAATTTCTCTTCGGCCTTTGTCACTGAATCAACAGTTTTTATCAGTTGCTCCAATGAAGGCAGACGATAAGAAGCTTCTATATTAATATCAGCGAAAATTGATAATAACTGTCCTCTACGTTCGGGCTGCATGTCATGTACAACCTGTGCTAGAGTTTTTATTTTTATTTCAAATTCGCTATCGCCTTGATCATGTCCTGTACCTTCCGGTATTTCATCATTAAATAATGAAAGGAGTCCCACAAACTGAGAAAGTGATTCGGGTTGATCGTGAAAAAGATCTGGCAGAAATTGATTCAGTTTAGAAGGAGTAACTAAATGCTTTAACAAAATTGGAAAAGAAAATTTCTGAATAGGAACAGTATGTGTCTGCTCTATGGCACAACGTCTTTGATAATTATCGATAACTATTGATGCCGAATTGCTGTATTCGCCCATGAATTTCAAAGCAAGCGAACTCATCTCCAGAAAGTCATGACGTGCTACGTCTGGGGCTTTTGCTTTTTGCATGGGGAATAAGGCCTCAATAAGTTTATTCAACTCATCAGCAGTGGGCATTGATTCCCAATGGCAATGCTCCAGTGCTCCCAAAAAAGCAAGAAGTACTGTCGATAATTGACTGTTTAAGTGTTCGTCAAAATTCTCAGTAATTATAATGAATTGATTCAGCAAACTCTTAACCTGGGTATAGGGCTCTTCTGTTTTAGTGCAAGCCCGCTGCCCCATGGTGATCAAAGCAATTATATTGAGGAGTAATACTTTATTCTGCTTGTTCAGCTTTTGATTGTTACTAATTTCCTGTTCGATTTTTTGATATACATCCAGCGTAAATGCCCATTCTTGCCCACCGATAAAACGATAAAATCGGGATATAACCTCCCCGTATGAAGCATCTAAACGGGTCAGCCATGTATGGATTTCATTTGGCAGTACAGGAACCGTATAATCAAGAGCCTCTGCATGAATGTTGGGCCTTAAATTCATGCGCTGCGATACCAACTGATACTGGTTATAACGACTGGCATGGTAAGCGCCATAGACGTCAAAATCCAATCCATCAAGATAAGTAAGTTGCTCTTCGGGATCACTGCTATTGTTGATGATAAACAATAAGCGATCTAATGCTGGTTTCATGTGTCTAATATTTTTTAAAGCACAAGATAAAGGTAACTTCAGCTTCTTGTTGTCGAGCTGTCTCAGAAAATAGTCATAAGCAGCAAATAACTCATTAAATTCGGCACGGGCGCCTGCTTCTTTATGTTGCTCAACTAAAGAATTCCACCAAGTCCTCTGTTCACTATTTAATTCACTCAATTTTTTAAGGTTTGCAAAACCTTGAGGTGACATGAGTGCAAGATAATTTTCTGGTTTATCCAGAAACATCTTATTAAAATCTTTAAAAAGATCCTTATCATGTAAGGTTTTAAGTTGTTGCAATAAAAGCAGAACACCATCAGCTCCAGTATGAATTAACACTTGAGCCAGACCACGATAGTTAAGATCCGATAAAGGTATCGTCTGTAATAATCTTTTTATCTGTTTCAATTTTGGCGTATCATATCCTGCCAACTCAGACAAGAAAAAAACAAAAGCTTCCCGGCGTCGTTCCGGAGTGCATTTTTCACTCAATAAATAATTAAACTCAGCTTTATAACGTCCTACATTCTCAGAATCTTTTTTCAAGAAACTGAATTGGTGGTAAGAACCAATAATATTGCGGGCATTTACTGGAGGAAGTTCAGGGACAAGCGTCAGAGGAGTTATTTGTTCAAGACGTTGGTATTCTGGTGCATCACTAAAGCACAATACGTTTTTGCCATCCTGAGTTTGTTGTAGATAAAATCCCGCAGGTAAATTTTCAAAAAGCAATCCATAAGAAAACTCAGGGAAATTTCGGATAATTTTTTCCATAGCAGCCGCCTGCACATGGGTAATTTTCCTATCTAAAGCTTTAACTTGATTAACCCCTTTACCTACCAACCTATCCCATATGGAAAGTAATAGTTTGTCTGATATGAAGAATTGGTTTGGATTGAATTGCTTTTTGAAAAAATCCAGCCATCGCCTACTATCTAAACTGGCGCGATCAACCAGCTCGCCTAAGTCTTCCGAGCGTACTTTTTCTGCTTCAACAACAGCACCTACAACCAGCTCCTCTTTTCGTTTTCTCAAGGTTGCCTTTTGGAGTCGTTCCTGTTGAGGATGTTCTTGATGCGATTGGATCTGATATTGCAGTTGCAGATTCATACTGGGACCTTTTGTCCCTTCAATCCAATTCTTTTTCGTTTTTCGTATTTTATTGATGGATGGTTGAAAAGAAATTGATGAGCCAGGTAATTCTGCCACCTGATGTTGAAATTCAAGAGAAAATTTTTGTCGTTTACCCTGCAGATACACATTATCGAAAGATAATTGATAGTGTCTCTGCTGAGGAGGAAACTCGAATTTATAAAGTCTGGGGCGTTCTGGTTTTAAAAGAAACTCAGCCAACTCATTGAACTCTTCTTGGATTAATTCATCACATTCCAAAGACAAAGTAACTTCTTCAGAAATCAACTTATCTTGTTCAAAGGTGATTTCCAAATAAGTGATAAAATCTTTGACATTATTAAAATTATCTTTGCCCACAGTGATTTTCATACAACCATGTCCCCCAAATAATAAATACTAAGACTTTATTATCCAAATAGTGCGCAAATATATCACATTTTTAATGAATAAAATATGAAAGATAAGTCGTAATGACTTGAAAATTTGATTAAAAAACATCTAAAACGGCATTTAAAAGCTGCTGTGTATATGCTTCCTTAGGATTTTTAAAAAGGGCGTCACAACTTCCAAACTCAATTTCTACTCCATTCTTCATGACTAACACTTCATCAGCAATGTAGGAGACTACGCCCATGTTATGGGTAATAAATAAATAAGAAATACCCGTCTCCTGCTGTAACTCCTTTAATAAATTAAGGATTTGTGCCTGCACAGAAACATCTAAAGCACTGGTTGGTTCATCACAAATCAAAACATCCGGCCCTGTTGCCAATGCGCGCGCAATGCAAATTCGTTGTCTTTGGCCTCCAGAAAATTGATGCGGATAACGCTGTAAACTGGTGCTAGGCAAATTGACCTGGTTTAACAATTCCTTTTGCCTTACGTTAATTACGGAACGTTTCATCCCTTGGGCATGCATGCCCTCGGCTATTATTTCACCTACTGTCATTCGTGGATTCATAGATGAAAAAGGGTCTTGGAAAATAATTTGTACTTTTTTTCTGTATTCTCTTAATGAACGTCCTTTTAATGCCAGCACATCATGTTTTTTATAATGTACTTCACCTCCAGAAATAGGTAATAAACGCAACAGAGCTCGGCTGGCTGTAGTTTTTCCGCATCCTGACTCACCTACCAAAGCCAATGTTTTTCCTTGCTGCAAACGAAATGAAAGGCCATCGACTGCTTTAAATATAACTTTATTACGGCTGAATACTCCTTTTTTCTGGATAAAACCAACAGATAAATGATTCACGGTGAGGATTGTTTTTGCTTCAGAAGATGCAACATTCCAAGCTATTTTATTTTTTTGTAAAGGAGGTAGCTCGTCTAAATCAGGATATAAATGACATCGTACCAATTGACCATTTTGTTCTTGTAATTGCGGCTCCTCTATAGAACAACGCTCAAATGCATACATACACCGTGGGTGAAAACGACAACCTGAAGGCATTTCCTCCAAAGAAGGTACAAATCCACGAATCACTGACAACCGTTCCTCACGTTTTGCGAAAGAAGGCACAGAAGCCAATAACTGCTGCACATAGGGATGTTGCTTTACTCGTGAAAAAAAATCATCTACAGAAGATTGCGCCACCACTTGCCCCGCATACATCACACAGACTCGAGATGCCATGGCTCTAAGTACTCCCAGATCATGGGTAATTAGCAGTAAACTCATCTGGTGGTTTTTTTGTACTTTTTTTAGCAATGCGAGGATTTGCGCCTGGATTGTAACATCCAAAGCTGTTGTTGGTTCATCAGCAACTAAAACATCAGGTTTACATGCCAAAGCCATAGCAATGACCACGCGTTGTTTCTGTCCACCGGACAATTGATGTGGATATTGATGAATTTTAACTTCTGGCTGAGACATTTCCACCTCATAAAGTAAAGATAATAATGCCTCTTGCAATTCCTGCTTAGTAAAGGAAGAGTTACACTTTACCAAAGCTTCTGTTAACTGCTCTCCTATAGTCATCACTGGATTGAGTGCCGTCATTGGCTCCTGAAAAATCATTGCAATCTTGCGGCCTCTCAATTGCCGCATCATCTGTTCTGGTAAGTCCAGAATGTCTTGTCCATCCATATGAATGAAACTATCAATTCCATAGACACCGGATTTAGGTAACAAACGCATTAATGCCAAAGAAGTTAAGGATTTACCACAGCCCGACTCTCCCAATAAAACCAAAGTTTCACCAGGATGTAAATTAAAACTGACCTCATCCAGAGCAGATACCGTTTTATGGTGATTTTGAAAAGCTACGGACAATTGATGAATTTCAACACTATTTTTTTGCATATGTTTTCTGTTGAATTAAGCAATACGTAATCCAGAAGGCGTCTTTGTTCATTTTCCAGATTAAGACGCCCCAAATCACAGGGCTCAGTGACGACATTCTGATCTTCTTCCGCTTGCAGAGCAAGGGATCTTTATAATAGATTTACAAAAAGGAATATTCGTCTTTCGTCTACTGTATCATAATATATGGTAAAATAAACCTAACTTTTATTTGAGAAATACCCATGTCAGAAAACTATACAGCCCAAGCAATTGAAGTCTTAAGTGGACTGGAACCTGTTCAACGACGCCCCGGCATGTATACCGATACAACACGCCCTAACCATTTGGCACAAGAGGTGATTGATAACAGCGTGGATGAAGTATTGGCCGGCTTTGCAAGCAACATCCGTGTCACACTTCATGAAGATGGTTCTATTGAAGTAGAGGATGATGGCCGCGGTATGCCAGTGGATTTACACCCGCAATTAGGGTTAAGCGGCGTTGAAGTCATTATGACTCGTTTACATGCCGGAGGTAAATTTTCTGATAAAAATTACAGCTTTTCTGGGGGATTACATGGCGTCGGTGTTTCTGTAGTAAATGCCCTTTCCGAGCGTCTTGATGTCACAATTAAACGCAATGGAATTATTTATCAAATGTCATTTGCCAATGGCGATAAATTGTGCGAATTAAATGAAGCAGGCATTACTAAAAAAAGGGACACAGGTACAATTATCCGTTTTTGGCCCAATCCTAAGTATTTTGATACTACAAGGATTTCCGTAAAACACCTTACTCATGTGCTTAGAGCAAAAGCCGTGCTTTGCACTGGCTTGTCCATGACTTTTGTCAATAAGACAAGTAATGAAGAAATGCATTGGTGCTATGAGCAAGGACTTATTGATTATTTAAATCAATCATTACCTGATGGTGATTACTTACCTGAAGAACCCTTCACAGGTGAATTCAAAAGTGATGAAGCAACTGTTGACTGGGCTTTGGTTTGGTCTAATGGGACAAACAGCGGTTTTAATGAAAGTTATGTGAATTTAATTCCAACTGTTCAAGGCGGTACCCACGTTAACGGTTTACGATCCGGTTTATTTGATGCCATGGCTGAATTTTGTGAATTAAGAAATCTACTGCCTCGAGGAGTAAAACTTACCGCAGATGATCTGTGGGAACCTTGCCAGTACGTATTATCAGTTAAAATGAAAGAACCACAATTTGCAGGCCAAACTAAAGAACGCTTAAGTTCGCGCCAAATTTCAGCTTTTGTCAGTAATGTGGTTAAAGATGCCTTTGCATTGTGGCTCAATCAACATCGTAACCAGGGTGAAACGATTGCCTCTTTGGCAATAGAGCGTGCACAAAAACGTTTAAGACAAGCCAAACAAGTAGCACGCAAACGGGTAAGCCAAGGACCTGCTCTCCCAGGTAAATTGGCTGACTGCTTACTCACTGACTTAAGCCAAGCTGAATTATTTTTAGTAGAAGGTGATTCAGCAGGTGGATCAGCAAAGCAAGCACGTAATAAAGACTTCCAAGCAATTTTGCCCTTGCGTGGAAAGATTCTTAACTCCTGGGAAGTGGATTCATCACAGGTCTTAGCATCCCAGGAAATTCATGATATTTCCGTAGCCATCGGGGTAGATCCCGGTTCATCTGATCTGAGTGGGCTTCGTTACGGTAAATTATGCATTCTCGCAGATGCAGATTCTGATGGCGCGCACATTGCAACGTTGATTTGTGCCTTATTTTTACGCCATTTTAAACCACTGGTTCAGGCAGGGCATGTATTTGTCGCTATGCCCCCACTTTATCGGATTGATGCAGGCAAAGAGGTTTATTATGCTCTGGATGATGAAGAAAAAAATCGTATCCTCAACCAATTGGCACAAATAACTCGAGCTAAAGCCAACGTTCAACGCTTCAAAGGTTTGGGGGAAATGAATCCTATACAACTCCGTGAAACCACCATGGATCCCAATACCAGACGCCTGGTTCAATTAACCATGGATGATGAAGAAGAAACTGAAGCAGTTATGGATATGATGTTAAATAAAAAACGGGCAGGCGACAGAAAAGTTTGGTTGGAAACCAAAGGCAACTTAGCTGAAGTTTAATTTGTACTGGATTTCCTTCTATCAAAATATCAAACCATTGTAGCCTGGGTGGAGCAAAGCGAAGTAACCGTTCAGGGGAGTATGTTTGAATCTTGGTGAACGGTTTAATTTGAGCTCAGGTTGCGTGAAAATGATGCTGAGGAAACGTAGCATACATCAGTATGTGAGGCTTCCGAAGTATTATTTTCGCGCAAGATGCGCCAAATGCAGCCGTTCGGTGAATGGGCGTGAACGCTTACAAAGCGAAACCCGGGAAATTTGTGAGTAAGAAACCCGGGTTCCGCTGCGCTGCACCCGTGCTACGATAAATCACCACTTCAACAATGGGATCAAGTTAGAATAATTATCAGTCCATAAGAACTGTTCGCCACTTGTATTAAATTGCCAATGAGTTCCCTTCATAATTTGAAGGGCCAGATTTTCATTAGAAGTCAAAAAAGCCCACTGTGAATCAAACTGGCCTAATGCCAGCATGCCTTTATTATTTAAATAAAGCACCATCAACTCCAAAGATCTGCCCGCAGCATTGATCACAGGTAATAATTTCATATGTCGATTACTTAAATGAATCAATATACCCCCGTCTTCGGTAATTTTTTGTTGATATAAAATAAATGCTTCAAGAGTTAATAAATGCACAGGAATTGCATCTGAACTAAAGGCATCTATGACTAATAAGTTTTGGGAATGATCCGGTAATTGTTCTACAGCTAATCTTCCATCATTTTTTATAATGGTCACCTGGGCAGGACAATCTCTTAAGTAGGTAAACAATTGAGAATTCTTAGCGAGAGCAATGACCTGATTATCAATCTCAATTACTTTAATTTGATCCTCTTTTCGAAATTGACAGATCATAGTACCTATACCTAAGCCAATAATTGTTACTGATAAAGAATTCCATTTTTGTTGCATGACATCCACCAGGGGTTTAACCGCTCCATAATAAGAAGTGAGTCCAGTAGGTTTGTTCTCTCCTGCAGCTTGCAATCCATGCACTGTAGATTGATTGATTAAGACATGTATTCCTTGTTTATCTATTACTTTTTTTACCCCATAAAAATCACGCACCTGTACTAAAATTGAATCATTTTGTAATAGTGGTGAAAAAATAAACCCAAATAAAATCAATAACGATACAATCAAACTGGTTTTACTTTCTTGCCAAATCACGATGATAATTAATGCCAAAATAGCGCACACTTGAAAAGATGAAAACCCTCCAGGCCAATGAATACCGCGAAGAGTGTAATGCAGTAGCATAAGAACCAGAACAACCACAGGAACCCACCAACCGCCTTTTCTTGGCAATTGAGGTAAAGCAAAAAGGCTGAGTAAGATTGCTAAAGGATATTCATAAATCTGGTTGAACCAATGGGGAGCTAAAATTCCATTGAACACCCCAGCCAATACTCCCCCAAGAGCCAAGCAAAAATAAAATAAAGTAAGGGACTGTGGTTTCGGTCTGCTTAAAAATAATTGACTATGGCACAGCAATGCTAATATAAAGAAACTCAACAAATGAAACAGGATACCTTGCCAAGCCTTTATTTGCCCTGCATTTAAAATAAAACCAATGATCGGAAAAATGAGAAAAAATACACTATTTCGTGCTATCCATGGAAATGAAATCAAAGGTTTATTAGTAAATACAAGCACAAAAGTAAGCAGGTACAAAGCCAAAGGCAATACCCAAAATAAAGGTGTTGCTGCGATATCCGTAGTAATATACAAAGTCACCCCCAGCATTAAACTGCATGGAACAAAACTTAAAAAAATCCAATACAGTATTTTCTGCCAAGACCAGACTACAGCTGTTTCATTTTGTTTTTCTAGCGGTTGATAACGATTAGTAAGGAGAATAAAAAATAACAAAGCAACATAGATGACATAGCCTATGTTCCATAAATAAAATTGATTTTTTAATCCAATAAAACGTTCTATGACCCACGGATAAAGCAATAAAGACAAGAGACTACCCAGGTTAGAAGCAGCATATAAAAAGTAAGGATCTGCAGCACCTTTTTCCTTGGTCTGGCTGTACGCAAATTGCAATAAAGGTGCTGAGGCACCAATAACAAGTAAGGGCAATCCCAATTGGATAAATAAATTCGATAAAATGCTCCATTCAGGAGACTCATGAAGAATCAAGGATTGAAATACAAGAGGTAACGCAATAAAGCTCAAAAAAACGAGCACCGTATGCGTCGCTCGCCATATATTCGGTTTATTAAAAAAGCCAAGCACCGCGGCATATCCATAAGCAAACAATAATACCACTTGAAAAAAAAGCATGCATACAGTCCAAACTGCCGGGGTCCCTCCATAAACAGGTAATAAAGATTTAGCAACCATAGGTTGAATACTAAATAAAAGAATGGCGCTTAAGAACAAACTGATAGGGAATAAAAAACGCACAAAGCATCCTTGGCTAGAAAACTCCGTTGATAAAAAAGCATTGTAAGATTACAGAAATGGTTATTCAACTTGTCATATATCGAAAGTTATTATTAAACTTCTAAAATCCGTAATCAAAAGTTATATTAACGTTATTTTTTCATTATTCTAGGAGTAACTATGGATGGTTTTCCTAAAGTAAGTGTGACTGGTTATGAACAAATAAGAGATACAATAAAAACAGGGGATCTTTTATTTGCTTCAGGAAATTCCTTAATGTCTTCAATGATTAAAGGGGCAACAAATAGTGTGTGGAGAAATTGAGCATTTCTTCTCTTAAATCAACAGGGAGTCTATCTACTCTTAGTTTACTTTTATTGAATGCAAACATGGATAGTCTGGATAAAGAAAATAGTTACTCTTAGCACATAATTATCCCTTAAGTTCATTTTTACCTATTTACTCCCTAGAGGACTCACCAATTTTTTTAAAATCTTTTTCGCCAAAAATGGCCGAGCTAAATAGATAATATTTAAATTCCAATAAATTATTGCTGGGATCTTTCAAAAAAAAAGATAGATGTTCAATTCGACTACCACTAAATCGTGTTTTCAATGGAATTTCAAAAGAAACGTGCTCCCTTTTAATTTTTGCCAAAAAAGCATCAAACTCATGTCGCTCGAGAAAAATTAAGCCGAAATGTCTTGGGTAAATGCCTTCTTGTGAAGGAAGGATGGTATCCACTTTATGTGCCACAATTTGATGATTGCCAAATTCTAAAATCAAAGCATGAGCAGATTCCCGTCCTAATGAAAAACCCAATTTATGGTGATAAAAATCTTTTGCCAGAACAAGATCATGCACTGGAAATGCGAGATGAAATAAAGTATTCATGAATTTAATTTCTTAATCATTTTTTGTTTTTTCCATGTTCCATTCTTCTGAACCATACATACTCCTTGTATTAGTCTGTTCTATAAGGATAGCAAAAGCAGGCAAGCTGAGATATAAAATTATATTAATTAAGAAATAAGTATGTAAGAATGTTTCCTTTATTTAATTTCAATTTCAAATATAAAATGTTTTTAGACACTATTTTTGATTATATTATTCACATTGATGTTTATCTAAACACCATTGTTTCAACTTATGGATTTTGGACCTATTTACTTTTATTTGCAGTGATTTTCTGCGAAACCGGGCTTATTGTGACACCTTTTTTACCGGGAGACTCCTTACTTTTTGCTGCAGGCAGTATCGCAGCTCAACCCGGGAACCCATTAAATATTTCAATTTTGTTGTTACTGCTTTTTGTTGCCTCAGTTTTGGGAAATCAAATCAATTTCCTGGTGGGGCGTCTATTGGGCCCCCGCATTTTTTCTACCGATAAATCCTGGCTGCTTAATAAAAAACATTTAGATGAAACCCATGCATTTTATGAAAAACATGGAGGTAAAACGATAATTTTTGCACGTTTTCTTCCAATCATACGCACTTTTGCACCTTTTGTTGCCGGCATAGGGACAATGCGAGTTTTTCATTTTTCATTGTACAATTTGATCAGTGCCTTAATATGGATTGCTAGTTTGTTGAGCTTAGGCTATTTTCTCGGCTCAATTTCACTAGTCAAAGAAAATTTCACCCTAGTAATTTACGGCATTATTTTTATTTCAATTTTACCCCCCTTTATTGCTTTATTAAGCCGAAAACGAACCTACTCGGATGAATAGAATGTAGTTCGGAATTCATTAGATGTGTTGACATCGTCTCACTTCCCTACATTCCGCGACGTGTTCGCGGAATTCAGGATATTAAAAACAAAACTGAAATCTCGAGCAATCCACTGCTCGATCATGGGATCCTGCGAACACGTCGCGGGGCGTGGGTAGTTGTTTGTAATTGACTTAACTTACTTAAAAAATTACCAGTTCATCAGGAATTAACTCTCCTTGAAACTCCTCCAAAAGCGCCGAATAATTTTTAGAGATATATTTTAAATCCTTTTTATTATGCGACTCATTTGCTGCTAACAGCCCCTGTAATAACATAGTCCTGAATGAATGAGGATGAGTATTACCGTTTTTACTATCTTCTAGAAAATTCACTAACATATTCTTAGCCTGCTCAAGATCTTCAACCAAAGAAAATTGCTCATCAAACTGACTGGCTCTTGTTCTACCGGATGCACCATGTCTGTGAAAAAGTGAAAAAATAATTCCATCACTATAAGTACAATATGCTATTACTGTACGATGGACTATATGAATTAATCGATTTAATTCTTTTTGATCTGCCTTTGAACTCATGAATGTTAGAGGGATCTCATCACTTTGGCTAAAAAGAGTTTGTTTATTGAGAAAGTATTGAGGTTGCTTCTTTGACCTTTCAGGATTTATTACTTCAGGCTGAGTTTTCTTTGGCTTACTTACATCTGTTTTTGGGAAATTTTGATCTTGAAGGGGTAATTTTTTTGTCACAGGATCTTTTTTAAGTTGCTTAGGTTCTATTTTTAATCCAATTATTTTCTTACTGCTTGAATGGGATAACACACTGCCCCCGGGTTCATTGGGCGCCGCTAAAACTTTTGACTTTTTAACTATTGTCACTTTTGTAGTCCAATGTGCATTACCCCAGTTATGTAAGGTAATAATAGGGTAAGAAGATTTATCACGTCCGTTCTCCTTACCGACGACATGGAGATTTACATGAAGTTGATCTGCGATTTCTTTCAAGTCATAATGGGTTGCCCATCTTCCTTTTTCTTTAATCTTTTCCATGCCTTTTAAAATAACTGAATCCGGATTTGCTTTCCTACCCACTATTATGTCTTTTTCTAATACTTCTTTGACATAAACATTTTGTATTTTTTGTGCTTCCTTATCGCCTTTTCCTTTAAGTTTTAGTACTAGTGATTGAGCAGTTTCTTGGGCCAATCTTTGGACTTCTGGAGATAAAGCCAATTCATTAAATTGGCTTATTGCAGCCAATGAGCGATCGTTTTTTCCTAAGTAAAAGTCTATTAATTCCACGAACTTGCAAAATATTGGGGTAGCTGAAATATTGCCTCGCCCATCTTTTAATATGTCTTCTGTTATTATTCTGTTTAGGGGTTCGTTTTTATAGACATTAAAGGCAATAATTCTTAAAGACATTTGTAACTTGAACAGGAGCTCTTTTTTATAATGTCCATGCGAGTGATATAATTCGTTTAAATCAAAGTCGAGAATCTCTTGCAAACTGACATGACGAAGACTTTGAATCCTCCATTGCTCATAAGTTTTGCTTTTTTCAGTAAGTGCGTGTTCTTTTTGAATAATATCGATTAAACCTATAGCAAACGCATAAAATCCGCAATCACCACCACCTGGATTATCGAGCACCCTTTCTTCTATAGTAAGATGATCATCCAATATTTCGGGGCTCGGATTAGTCAGGGATGGTCCCTTGCCAATTTCAATTTTGGTTCCAGACATTGATTACTCCCCGGTTGCACTCTATAGAATTGATCTCTTTGGAAACTCTACTGCAAAAGCGACTTATTTCGTCGCTCGAATCCTCATGTACGTGTACACTCCGGTTCTGCGCTCCCTCGCAATTCATCCTCTGCAGCGAGTTTCCAAAGAAGTCTAATACAAAAATGTTCACATATTATGCTACGAGGGAATTTAACTCGCAATAGAAAGTATTTATTTGGAAATAATCAGCTAATCGGCAATCAATAATTGCGATAGCATGCCATTTTGAATCCAACCCTTAAGAAAAGAAGCAGCCTTCATCCCCACCTCTTCCGGTTTTATCCACTGGCAAAGTCCTTCACAAAGTGCACCAAAAGACAATCTTTGTGATAAGTTGTCTAAAGCCCAAGCTTCTTCATCTGAGAGACTATAAAATTGAATTATATATTCTGGTGAGCGCCATAAAACCCAGGATGTAGGCATTGAGCTTTGTTGCAATTCAGGCAGTTCCCGATCGTGAGTTAAAGCCTGCCAAAGAGGAATTGTATTTCCTAAATAATTGACTCGCTGTAGCGATGGATGGAGAACAAATTGAAGATTGGGCCATGCCTCAGGTGGAATAACCGCCATATCCTCAACTCGTACTACCTGTTCATCAGCAGCATCAAAAGCCAAACCCATTTTCCACTCAAAATCAGCAAGCTCAGATAAATGAGGATAGTGGGGATAATTATGCTTAATGAAATCTGCTAATAAATCACCAAACCAACGAATAGAGCGATAACAAGAAGGATGGGCATCAATGTAATAAGTAGATAACTTATTAAATTCTTCGGTTCCTAAATAAGCATATAAGGCAGGAAAGTTAGTACTCAAACTTTCAATAAGCCGAAGTTTATAAGCATCACGATAAATGCCTAGGCGAGTTTCCACTGATACCAAATCAGTTTGTACTATAGAACCATGAATCTCAGCATGCCCTGATAAGAGAAATTTTTGAAACTGATTCTGTAACTGGGAAAGCTCCGTCATACCAGTACCTCTTCAACTAAAATTGACTCAGCAATCCGTCGTGCCTGATTGATTTCTGCGAGCAATTCCGCAAAAGGAGGCATATTGTCATCTCGTTCAATCATAGATGATATCGGCCCTAAACGTTGCAATGCTGCAGCATAAAGATTCCAAACAGGTTGAATTACTGGTGCGTCATGCGTATCGATAATGTAATCGCCATGATTTGAATGGCCAGCTAAATGAATTTGCGCAACACGTTCGGCAGGCATAGCCATAATATAATCCATGGGATTAAACTGATGATTTACAGAACTCACATAAATATTATTTATGTCTAATAAAATATAACAACCTGCTTGTTTTACAATTTCCTGGATAAATTCCCATTCGGTCATTTCAGATTGTTTGTAAGTAAGATAACTGGAAACGTTTTCGATTAAAATGGGACGCCCTAAAAAATCCTGTACTTGCTGAATTCGCGATGCAATGTGGGTTATTGTTTCACGTGTATAGGGAACAGGCAACAAATCATGAGCATTAATCCCGTTAACCCCCGTCCAGCATAAATGATCAGATACCCAGACTGGCTCGACACGAGCTACCAACGCTTTTAATTGATTTAAATAATCACGATCCAGCGGGTCTGTACTTCCTAATGAAAGAGATACCCCATGCATCACTATAGGATAGTGAGCTCGTATTTGGTCAAGATAGTAAAGTGGTTTGCCACCTGAAACCATATAATTTTCGGTGAGTACCTCAAACCAATCCAAGTTGGGTTTTTGTTCCAAGATTTCTTCATAATAATCAGGTCGTAATCCCAATCCAAAACCTAAAAAAGGCATTTTTTCAATTGTTTTATACTGTGGGATATCCATATTCAGCCCGGGGAAAGATATGAAACCAGGCATGCAATACATGCCTGGAGTAATGCGAAACTCAAATTGAAATTATTGAACAACAGTACCGCCTGCTTTTTGGCAGTCCTCTTGAGACATTTCAGCGATACCTTTTCCTTTACAAGCGTTTTGGCCTTTACAAGCGTTATCAGCAGTTTTGCAAGCGCCTTGTCCTTTACATGCATTACCACCTTGGCATTTTACCATGCCCGCAGTAGTATCAGCTGCAAAAGCAGGGGTTAAAGCAAACATAGAAGCAGCACCCATTGCAAGAGCAACGCCTGTTAATTGTAATTTGTTCATTTACTTAATTCCTTTTAGAGTTAGTTAAATAAGCTATAAGGCAAAATATAATTTAGCCCTTTGCATTTTAGAAATTTATATTTAATTTTGTCAAGTTCGCCTTTGAAAAATAATGGTTTTCCTCTAGTGATTAGCCAAATCGCACCAATAACAGCAAAATGAGCATAATCCTTAGTCATCTCCACTTCCAAAACAAAGTCTATAATAAAAATAATTGTTGTAATTTTAAAGTAACAATAAAGATATGACTCAACCATTATTTACAACCAAAGAAATTTTTGAATTCATTAAACAACATGAACCTTTTAGTTGTATGAGTGATGCATGTCTTTCAAAACTTTCTCGTGTTTTGGAAATAGAATCCCGAGCCGGTGATTCCCTTTTGATTAAAAAAGGGGAAAATATGAATGACCTCTACATTTTAATTAAAGGTCGTCTTTACTATCAAATAACCGATATTGAAGGAAATGTAACGTTCCAAGGCGAGCTACATGAAGGATCAATTATAGGTGAAATGGCTCTTTTGTCTGATTTACCACGTTCTGCGAATGTCTATACCTTGCGTGATAGCATTATCTTAAAATTATCGAAAAAATATTTTTTGAAATTGTGCAGAACATTTCCTGAACTGCTGAATAAAATAACCCAATTCACCATTCAACGACTAACCAACTCACTGCAGGGAATCCATAGCGCTTCTACACGCGATAAATCTATTGCTCTAATCCCTATAAGACCAATACAAGACCTCGAATTTCAATTGCAAGAAATGATTTTTCGTTTCTCCTATGGAGAAAAAATTCTTTTATTAAACAGTAGTTATCTGGAAAAAAGAAAAAATCTGCTGGATGCGAATGGAAATATGAGTAATGAAGGGATTTTATGGATTAACCAACTAGAAAAAGAGTACACTTATATTTTCTATCTCGCTGATGAAACAATAACAAGCTGGACTAAATTTTGTGTACGTCAAGCAGATTCACTCGCTTTTTTAGCACTGGCAGAAGAACATGATCCTGACTTATCCGAAGTAGAGAGTTACATTTTAACAATGCAAAGTAATTTTATTAAACGAAACGTACTAGTACTTCTTCATCAAACTGCAAACCCACCAAAAAATACTCAAAGCTGGTTAGAAAAACGCTCTGTCAACAGTCATTTTCATGTTCGAAGTAATACAGAGGACGGTATTTCCCGGATGATGCGTATCTTTACTGACAATACCATATCCTTAGTACTCAGTGGCGGCGGCGCACGAGGTCTCGCTCATATAGGTGTTTATCGCTTATTAGAAGAAAGAGGGATCCCCGTAGATTACATTGCCGGAACAAGTATGGGAGCAATGCTCGCAGCTGTTTTTGCTATGGGATATTCTTCTAGTGATGTTTTGAAATATGTAGAAGCGTATTTGATCAAAGGGTCCAAAATTGATTTTACCTTCCCCTACATCGCAATTGCTACAGGCAGAAGAGCCACAGACAGTCTTATTGAACTCTATGGTGAAAAGAGTCAAATCGAAGATTTATGGCTTAACTATTTTTGCGTATCAACGGATTTAATCAGTAAAAATTTATATGTCCATGACAGAGGACTATTATGGGAATCCATTCGTTCCAGCATTTCCTTACCTTTTATTTATCCACCAGTATCTTTTAATGACAAACTTCTAATTGATGGTGGAATACTCAATAATATACCCACTAATGTCATGAGACAGTACTCACATAGCAGTAAAATTATTGCTTCCAATATTAATAATAATAATGCATTTAAATTATCACCAATACCCTATTCGCTTTCTGGATGGAAACTGCTTTACAATAAATTTATGGGGAAAGAGTCAATATTACCCATTAACTTAGGTGAATTGGTGTTGAGACTTCTAACAATCAGCTCCCATCAAAATACCTCAAAAATGATGGCCATGGCAGATTATGGTATTACTTTAAAAACAGATCAATATGGCATTCTGGATTTCAAAAAATACAAAGAAATCGCCGAAACAGGTTATGAACAAGCAAAAGCTCAGTTTACCGCACAAAATTCAGCCGAACTATTAAAAATAAAAAATAATCCTCAATTTAATTCTGACAAAATGATATAAGTTTATCTTAAGCTCAAGGTTATTTTTTCGCCTTTCGTGCAATAACCTGATCAAATAGCGCTCTTTTCTCTGGAGGTAACGATTCTCGTCGCAAAGCCATCATTTCTTCGACTGAACCTTGTATGCAATCTGGAGTAAGGCGGTCGAGAATTAAAAAGCCATTTAAATGATCAATTTCATGTTGTAAAACCCGAGCATAGAATCCCTCTTCAATTTGTTGATGAAAACGACCTGACTCATCATAATAACTCACTGTGATTTGCTCATATCGAGGAACCTTCCCGGATTTGCTGGAAA
Organism: Legionella bozemanae; assembly: GCF_001648595.1. GTDB lineage: Bacteria > Pseudomonadota > Gammaproteobacteria > Legionellales > Legionellaceae > Legionella > Legionella bozemanae. The sequence continues at coordinate 263,448 of NZ_LBAW01000001.1, forward strand.
CAGAATAGCAACCCTCAAAATCTTGGCGCATTTCAGATCCAGCTATCGGCTCATAACTTGGATTAATCATAATATGCATAGGATAAAATTTGTTAACATTATCCCGCAATAAAGTCGATTCTTCGGGAATATAGATTGCAATTATTCTTTTTGCACAGTTTACCTGGGGCGCGGCCAAACCAACTCCACCCAATCCATGCAATTTAGTCTTCATTGCAGCAATTAACTTTTTATCTTCCTGGCTCAAAGGAAACTGGACTTCTTGAGCCTTACTCTTTAAAACCTTACGGTATTCAGGTTGTTCTATAGTTACTATGTCCATAGCCATACTTGTGGTACTTCCTAATAAGTATAATGCGAGCCCCAAACACATTCTTTCCATAGGGCTAATTCATTTTCTTCATGTTTTCTGTTTGAACTGCAAAATAATCTTTAGCTTGATAAATATGATCCGCATCAATACCAACGCGCAGTGCTTCAACCAAATCTTCTTGGTGTTGACTAATCACACGAAGCTCTGAAACCGGAACATCTGTAAGTTGTTTTGTAACCAAATAATTGAGTAAAGACATTGTGGAGCCGGGATCAACCGTTTGGTTTTCCTCTTGTGTTTTAAAGAGTTGGTAGCGGTAAGACAAACAAAGAAATATACCGGGAGCAATTTCAACAGGCTCTTTATTTTCTTTAATGCTTACATCAATATCTCGATAAAAATTGATGGATGGATATGCTTTTCGCAACATATTGAGAATCTGCAATACATGCAATTCATTGGTATTCGCAATAAAATAAATAGGATCTCTTTTCGATTTAAATCCAGCTGCATGAGAAACTTCTGAATTTAAATCGCGCTCTGCTTCATGAATTAATACTGAGAGATAGTCTGCCTTTAATTCATCCCATTCGACTTGTGAATTCCAAGCATGTTCCAGAAGCATCCTTGCAAAAGTATTGGAATACAACTGCTTGCCCTTTAATTCCTCCATGTCCCTCTCTGCAGGAGCTGCATCCTTAAGAAATGAAAAAATTTCCAATAAACGTTCCAAAAATTCTTCTGTAGTAAGTTTACCTAAGCGATAAGGCTGAATTAATTTAGAGTTATTCCTACCCAGTTGATACATAAGCCAAGCATAATTTGTCCATGATTGAAAGAAACTGGAACAACAACTGAAATACCCCGTAGAATAACGATCGCAAATATCTTCAAATGAGCGGACACAGGTGCTAATGGGTTTTAAAGCATGTATGGCTGATAAATTAACAATAAGTGGCATGATTTTAATGACCTGGGTATTTTTTTGCCGATTTTATCCCAAATAATAAAGTGATTCAAATGAAGAACTTACTTTGTCACTCAAATCAGTTCCGTTGTGTTTCTACTCTCAGGGTAAACCCTAAACTCCTACATAATAACTGTGATAATATATCACATTTCTCAAACGCTTATGCTTATGCAAACAACAAATACAATACTGCTGCGGACGTTAAGTCAGCATGATGAAGCTAATTTTCTCCTGACCATGCAAAAAAGCCGGCATTTTCACTATCCATTTGTTAGTGCACCTCAAACTTCTGAGGAGTTTCAAACCTATTTACAAAAATATCAGCACGAAGATCGTCGATGTTTTTTAGCATTAAACCAGAATGAAGAGATTATCGGTGTATTCAATATTAATGAAATGGTGCATGGTGTGTTTCAAAGTGCATACATGGGTTATTTTGCATCGGTAACCTACGCTGGCCAAGGATTAATGAGTCGAGCATTAAAACTGGTTTTAAAAGAAGTTTTCTTAAAATTAAAACTGCATCGAATTGAAGCAAATATCCAACCTACTAATACTGCATCCATTCATTTAGCCACCCAAAATGGCTTTCTTAAAGAAGGATTCTCCCCAAGATATTTGAAAATAAACAATGTATGGTGTGATCATTTTCGCTTTGCTTTAACCTATGAAGACTGGTTAGCACATCAATAGAGTTACTTGTTCTGAGTGAACTTAACGGAAATCAGGGATTTGCCAAAGATTTTTCCAAGTTTTGCTATGTTACTCAGGCTAATGAGTACATATTACCAAACTCTAGCCAATAACTGCCTATACCCAGTAATGACTTTATCCGCAATTAAAAATTGATATGTGTCATAGGTTGTCGTCAAACCAATTACTTGCATCCCTGCCGCTTTAGCTGCTTTGACTCCATGGAGTGTGTCTTCGATTACCAAACAACGTCCAGGAGCAACATTTAAACGTTTTGCAGTGAGTAAATAACCTTCAGGAGATGGCTTTCCGCTTTGTACATCTTCCGTTGTCACAATAGCATCAAAATAAGCATGTAATTTTCCTTGCCTTACTCTAGAGAGTACCGCGTTAATTTCACTACAACTGGAGCCACTACAAATGGCAATTTTATTAATTTTAGGAGCAATTTTAAAAATAAATTGTTCAAAATCTACAATCAGAGGTAAGGAATCTCGATTATTAATGATATTAATGTAAGCACTCGCTTTTTGTTGAATCAAATGCTTGATTTCTCTTTCCGTACAACGAACTCCCTCATTGCACAATAACCTTGGGAACATATCTTTATCAGAAAACCCCAAGTATTTTTTTATATATTCACAATAGCTTAGAGTTATTCCTAATGACTTAAGCACATAACAGCATGCTTCATAGTGAATAGGTTCACTGTCTAAAATAACTCCATCAAAATCAAAAATAATCGCATCATACATAGTATTTCAGATCCATTTTATCCTGTTGTACTTTATAGGGAAATCGCTCATTTTTTACATTTACACCCTACATTAAAAATATAAATGCCTCTTTATGTTAAATGAAGGAATCATAAAATAGTCACTAAACATTGATCTGCATGCAAAAGAACTTCTTTACCAAGAGGTAATACACATCGTCTAGGAAAATGTCCATAAGGAAAGTTTTTAATGCAGGGTACTTTAATACGCAAGGACCATTCTTCAATCACATCATCAACAATCCCATCACGCTCCGGAAAATACTTCGCAACACACCGAACAAACTGCCCAAAAATCACACCATTAACTTCACTAAAAACCCCCGCCATATCAAGCTGCGATAAACGGCTATCCACTTGATAAGGCTCTGCACCTACGTCTTCTAATAATAAAATACAGTTTTTTACTTCGGGTTGATAAGGTGTCCCCATTAATGAAATCAACGCTTCCAAATTACCACCAACCAATCTGCCTTTGGCGATGCCTGGTTGCACTGTTTGACCTTCTTTTATTTGATATGATCCTCCTGCAAGACAAGTCCATAGGGTCTTCTCAATTAAAGGATCAAGTGGACCGTCTCCTAAATCACCAAATACAAAACCTGTACAAGAAATCATTCTGGTTTTCTTAAGTAAAGCCACTTGTAAGGCGGTAGTATCACTAAACCCGCTTAAATATTTGGGTCGAGTTCGAATAAGATCATAATCAAGAAGAGGGATTATTCGTTGCGCTCCATAACCACCGGCAATCGCCATGATCACTTTAACCTCATCATCCATAAAAAAATCCATGACGTCTCTTGCCCGAAACTCATCCTCTCCAGCTAAAAAACGATCCGTAGCATGCACATGTTGTCCCAGCTTCACTTGAAACCCTTTTTGCTGCAAATAAGCAATACCGACTTCCAATATGCCAGGAATCATAGGACTTGATGGAGTAACCAGCCCAATAGTATCTCCAGGTTTTAATGGTTCAGGGTAAAGGTAATGCATCCTTAGTCTCCAGTGGGCTTCCTTCAATGCTACTTATACGATTATTTTGCTAATTCTAATAACCAAAAAATAATACTTTGTTTTTTTCAATCAATCGAGCCTGATTTTGATAAACTTGACAAAGCAGGAAGATGAACCAAAATTTAAGAACCATAAAAGGAATTATTTTGATGTTATGAAAAAACATCCATACCTAGCTGAAATTTATCATCTGCAAACAACTCATTGCCCCAAAAAAAAGGAGCTCTCATGCTGGTCAAGAAAACCAGGCAAGCAAACTCCAAAAGTCGTCATTTTAAAAAATGTGTTATTTTTCCTGTGATTGTATGGTCACAGAGTTTAAATGGAGAAAATTATGGCTACTTCAAAAAAACCTGAGGAAGAAAAAGCCCTAATGCGCGAAGTTGAAATAATTTATAAACGCCGATCCATACGAAATTACACGTCACAAAAACTTGATCGGACAACTATTAACTCATTACTTGATGCCGCAGTTCAAGCGCCTACTGCCATGCAGGAAGAACCATGGTCTTTTGCTGTAATTCAAGATCAGGATACCCTGGATCGTTTATCAGACAGCGTGAAAGCACTTATTTACACAGAATCCCTTAATTATTCAAAAATACAGATGAGATATCTGCAAGAACTTATAAATGATCCTGATTTTCATGCATTTTATAATGCAAGCACCCTCATCATTATTTACAGCAAATATCATGGACATTTTGTAACTGCTGATTGTTGGTTGGCAGCTGAAAACTTAATACTCGCAGCTTGTGCCCATGGACTTGGTACCTGTGTTATTGGGCTTGCAGTTTCGGCTTTGAATACTCCTGAATGGAAAACAAAATTGAATATTCCCTCTGATATAACAGCAATTGCACCCATTATTGTAGGGGTCCCAGCCGTCACTCAACCAGTAGTGCCTCGTAAATTACCAGAAGTTCTCATATGGAAATAAAAACATAACCAAGGAACGCAAAAATATGAAAAAAAATCTACTTCTATTCTTATTGTTGGGTCCCAAATAACAGACTTTTAAAAGCCCCTGTAAGCTTAATTTATTAGAAGATCTTTCCCAAATAATACATAAAAAAGCGATAAAATATATCTAAGCCATAAGGTAACATGCGCAAAAATTCAAAATAACACTTGAAATTTAAATCTTATCTTTGCTTGCCCAAAGCACAGAAAAATGGCAGATCATAACGCATACGAATCCTACAAGACCGCCCAATATAACGTGAGTAAAGCGTTCTGAAGCAACACTAATTGAATGAGTCGCCAATATCACAGCTGTTGTAACAAAGAAACACCGAAAAGTATATGCAACCGCATAACGACGAAAAGTCACTAAAGTTAAAAAAACCCCACACACGGTAAACGTCAAATCAAAAGGAGTATTAGGAATAAATTGAGCAAATAAAATACCTAATGGAACACCGATGGATACACCTGTAACGCGTTGACGCAATTTTTGTGGTGTTGTCGTTATGTTACCGGTAACAACACTTGCCGCCCCCCAAATCATCCATTGCCCGTTTTCCATTTGAAAATACTCAACTAAAAATGCAGAAATAAAAACAGCAAGTGCCATAGCGATCATGCTTTCAATATAGGGATTTTGTTCGCCAAAATCATCTAAGCCTCCTAATCGCAAGGGATGATAATATGTGACACGTTTTTTATAAAATGCGCTTATTTTATCAATCTGTGCTATCAATAAAGTAGGGATCAATGCAAACACTAAATAAGGCAAGAATTGAGGTGCTTGATAAAACATTGTTGCAGGCTTAGTCTCCGCTGCAAACTCAGTAGCAAGAATAATGGCAGGAATAAAAGTCCAGCTTCCCAATGGACGTAACTTCTCTCCCTTTATTGTAACCCAGATCACAGTCGTTGCCGCCAGGGAGCATGAAACAACAAAAAGAACCGGCTGAAGTTGAGTTAAAAAGAGCAAATAAAACATCGCAATAATCATACTGCCATGGAGTAACACACCTAATGCTGTCAGCTGCAATCGTTCCTCTACAATTAGAGTTGCCATAGTTAAAACAGAAGACTGGAGCCAACGGGGATTATTGGTCGTTAAATACAGAAATGCGAAAGGTAATAATACGATAATACCTCTTAACAAAGGCCATATCAGGATCTCATCTTTTAATGTTTGTATTGCTTTAGAAATAACCTGCATCAAATACCTTTTAATTCACTTACCGTTACTATTTGTGCTATTTTCTCCATTAATTGGATGGAAGATTGATGTTCCTCCTGATTAGCCGCTGCACAAATATCTTCAACAATACAGACCTTATAATCACGATCATGGGCATCGCGAGCCGTGCTTTGCACTGCCCAAGAAGTACTTACTCCTCCTATAATAAGTCGTTCAATTTGATTTGCTCGTAATGCAGCATCAAGTGCAGTTCCATAAAAGGCACTAATTCGTGGTTTCACAATGACTAAACTATCGCCAATTTGCAATTCCGGGTGAAATTCAGTTCCTTCAGAGCCTAACTGAAGTGCTCCCAATTGATGAACTTTACCAAAGATAGGGGAGTGTTTCGGTTGCTCGATATAATGTGCACTAAAACCCACTTTAACCATTATGGCTAACCAATTTTTTAATTGTGCAATCTCCAGGACCTTATTTACCTTTTTAATTACATCACGCTCCTGGGCATGTGAAGCGGAACGCGCGATTTTGCCTTGAGGGTGCATGATATCAATAATATAATCCAGACCTATAAATGCAGTGCACATCATGGTATTTACCTCCATCAAATACTTTCTGTGTAATAATAATTAGAGCTGATGCCTGGGAATAAAAATCTACTAATACTCTAGTTTTTTTATTAAATAACAACCTATAGAATGATTCGCATGATTGGGTCGTTCATACTCTATCGAAAAACCCAATTTTTGGTACCAAGCACATGCCGGCCAATCTTTTAAAGTAAAAACAGTCATCATGTTACATCCCTTATGCTTCGCCCATTCTTCTGCTTTTGCAAGTAGTGCTTTTCCATATCCTTGATTCCGGAATCGTTCATCGACCCACAAACCGCCAATTTCAGCTGGACCAAAATTATCAAACCCAGAGATTGCCGCAATAATATGGTGATGCTCATCATATGCTGCATAAAAATAGCCACCGGTGCTTGCAAAACCAAATTGGGCCGCGTAATGATCAATCCCCTTGCAAATGGCGCCGTGATCGTCTTCACTTGGATTTTCTATAAAAACTATTGGATTCATTTTATTAATTCCTAATACATTCTTTTCTACCCATTGATTCATATGGGAAAATCATTCCCTTTATATTGTTCTTCTGCAATAAATCAGAGATAATTTCACCAATTATCAAAGAGTAATGATTTAATTATGCCAAATAAATATACAAAAAAGAACAATTGTGATCTCCCACAATACAATAGCGATTCCTGAAAAATTCGGTTAATTCTGTACATTTCAGCTCAATAGGCAATAGAAGATATCAACCTAGAATAACAACTGGAAAGAGACGAGTTTAGAAAGGACGACTTTTATGCAATGGAAAGGAATACTGCATTTTTATTTTAGCTTAGTATGCTTCTTGGCCGCTTCATCAGCGCTGGCTTATGATGAACCAGTTGTTAATCTGGGTTATACCAGTTTTTATGATGGAAGCCCTCCTTCTGGCCCGGGTTTTTATTTTCAAGATTATTTTCAATACTATACTTCCAATCGTTTTAATGATAACAAGGGCAATAAGCTTCCGCTGCCACGTACTGAACTTGATGTTGTTGCAAATGTGACCCAGTTTATCTATGTAACAACAAAAAAAATTTTCGGAGCTAATTTAGGTTTTTCCGCACTATTACCCTGGGTAGTTAATGATCGTGTAGACGACGGATTGGGAAATACCGTATTAAAAGCTGAAAATGGGCCTGGGGATTTGTGGGTCGGACCTGCGCTGCAGTTTGACCCCATTATGCGCAAAGATGGAAAAGGGCCTTTATTTGTCTCTCGCCTTGAACTGGATATCATTGCCCCAATAGGACGATACAGCAGCATCAATGCAATTAATGCCAGTAGCCACTTTTGGTCTTTAAACCCCTACTGGGCTTTTACGTTTTGGATGACTCCTAAATGGTCCACTGCTGCACGACTGCATTATCTGTGGAATGGTGTCAATCATAGCCCCAATGTTTCCTTTGGTCCCAATGTTCGCTCCACTCAGGCAGGACAGGCTATTTTTGCAGATATTGCTGTAGGTTATGCAATAATTGAAAAGTGGACAGTGGGTGTGAACGGCTATTTTTTCAATCAAATCACCGATACCCTGGTAAACGGAGTCGCCGTCCCAAATCGCAAGGAAAGTATATGGGCGATTGGTCCAGGGATGGTTTACAGTCTTAGCAAAAATCATTTTATCTTTTTAAACGTTTACTCTGAGCAAGATGCCAGAAATCGCCCCCAAGGTACAAATGGAATACTGCGTTTTGTGGCTCATTTTTAATATACCCTTGCGTGGAGAACAATTACTTTAAAATCCTGGGATTCGCTTCGTTGCACCCAAGCTACAATTAGGTATTAGCTCAGGCTCCCATGTAAATGTTTACCGTACCCCCCACCTCCAGGTGTTTCAATAATGAACACATCACCTGGATGCATTTCTATACGTGCACAACTTCCCAATTCTTCTACTTGGCCATTTGCACGTTGAACCCAATTGTGCCCAGGCTTACCCGAAGCACCTCCTTGCATCCCATAGGGAGGAATGACACGATGACTGGAGATAATATTTACGATCATCTTCTCTAAAAAACGAATCCGTCGAACGACACCGTCCCCGCCGCCATGCAAACCGTCCCCCCCGCTTCCTTTGCGAATGGAAAATTGTTCTAGAAGAATTGGAAAACGCAATTCTAAGATTTCTGGATCGGTAAGATAGGTATTGGTCATATGTGTATGAACTGCAGAAGCCCCATCAAAATCAGGCCCAGCTCCGGCTCCGCCACAAATTGTTTCATAATATTGATACTTTTTATTGCCAAAAGTGACATTATTACATGTTCCTTGGGATGCAGCGACCACTCCTAATGCACCAAACAAGGTATCAACAATGCATTGGGACGTTTCAACGTTACCCGCAACAACCGCAGCGGGATAGCTGGGATTTAAAATGCTGTTTTCAGGGATAACGAGCTCAATCGGTACAAAACAACCACTATTTAACGGAATATTTTCAGCAATCAGACAGCGCAGAACATATAAAACAGCAGCCTTACAAATCGCCGTGGGCGCATTAAAATTACCTGGGTGTTGTTTGCAACTGCCAGTAAAATCAATGTGCATCCGTTTTGTTTGTTTATTAATACTCAATGCGACTTTAATTTGGCTCCCATCATCTAATGCATAAGTAAAATGACCATTCCCCAGCTTACCCAATAAGCGTTCTACTGATGAAGTCGCATTATCACGTACGTGTTTCATATAAGCATGCACTACGTCCCAACCAAACTGTATAATTAAATCCAATAAACTCTGCACACCAGAAGCATTTGCTGCAATTTGTGCTTTGAAATCCTCTAAGTTTTGATGGGGATTACGCGCTGGATATTCCGCTTTGGTAAGCAAGTTTAATGTCGCCTTTTCTAAAAAACGACCTTGATCCATGATTTTAAAATTATTGATCAGTACCCCTTCTTCCTCGACAATTTTGCTTTCTGCAGGGATGGATCCCGGGGTAATTCCGCCAATATCTGCATGATGTCCGCGTGAACCAACTAGAAATAACAAATTGCTTCCTTGTTTATCAAAAACTGGAGTGATCAAAGTAATATCGGGTAAATGGGTTCCACCGTTATAAGGCGCATTTAAAACATATACATCGTTCGGATGAATTTGCGGATTGTTTTTTAATATGGATTTCACGCTTTCGCTCATTGAGCCTAGATGCACCGGAATATGAGGTGCATTGGCAACGAGTTCGCCCTGCTCGTCAAAAATAGCACAGGAAAAATCAAGACGTTCTTTAATATTAACCGAGCTTGCTGTTTTACGTAGAACCTCCCCCATTTGCTCCGCGATGCTCATGAAGCGATTATTAAATATCTCCAACATGGCAGGATCAACTCGAGTCGTTACTTTTTTAGCAGCCAGAGTTTGATATCGTGTTAATAATAAGTATTTTTGTGCAGTCACCTCAGCTTGCCAACCCGGTTCCACAATAGTAGTCGCATTCGCTTCGATGATTACGGCACAACCGTGAATGCAATCCCCAGGAATTAATTCATCTCGATCATACACTGACGCTTTATGGTAGGAGCCCTGAGTAAAAATTTTCACTGCTTCACGTTGCGGAATTTTATGTTCAGGGCGATGTTGGGACGCTTCTTCAGTCAATTCAATCGACGTTTTACTGGGAACGGCACATTCTATAGAAATTGCTTCAACAATCAGTGCTTTTCTGGATGAAGCGAATCCAAACGTTTTACGATGTTGTTCCATAAATGTCTGCCGCATGGATTTAATAGTTCCAAATGCAACAAGTAATGTAGTATCTGAGCCTTCATAACGTAAGTGCACTTGCCGTTTGCATGTCATCGCTTTATTAGTTAATCCCTGGGATTTTAATGCGCCATGAGCTTTTTTCTCTATTTTTTCAAAATTTGGACGTAAAAGAGCAAGAATGCCTCGCTGCAATGCTTTTTCAATTGCTTGTTCATGCATGACGCTGACTTCTGCCAATCCCATTCCATACGCAGAAAGCACACCTGCCAAGGGATGAATTAATATCTTTTTGATTCCTAAATTATCAGCAACCATACATGCATGCTGCCCTGCTGCTCCGCCAAAACAATTTAAGACATACTGCCTCACATCATAACCACGTTGTATGGAAATTTTTTTTATCGCATTCGCCATATTCTCCACTGCGATGTTGAGGTAACCTTCAGCAACCTCTTCAACCGTTTTTCTACTTCCTGTTTCTTTTTGAATTTTTTTTGCTAAAGCCTGAAAATGTTCATTCACTACGAGTACATCAATTTCTTGATTGGCTGCAGAACCAAAAATTTTAGGGAAAAACTGGGGCTGTATTTTGCCAAGCAGCACATTGCAATCGGTTATAGTGAGTGGACCACCACGACGATAACAGGCAGGGCCTGGATTTGCTCCTGCTGATTGAGGTCCTACAGCATAACGTTGACCATCAAAATTAAGAATCGACCCGCCCCCTGCTGCTATAGTATGGATCAACATCATTGGCGTGCGGATATGTACTCCACTAAACGTATAATCATAGCTGCGTTCGTATTCGCCTGCAAAATGAGAAACATCAGTTGATGTTCCTCCCATATCAAAACCAATAACCTGATTAAAACCAGCGGCTTGGCTGGTTTTAATCATACCAATCACTCCTCCTGCGGGACCTGAAAAAAGACTGTCTTTACCTTGAAAAAGTTTTGCATTCACCAATCCTCCATTAGATTGCATAAAAAACAACGGGATTTTTTCTAACTTATTTTGCAGACTATGAATGTAGCGTTGTAACACTGGAGAAAGATAAGCATCAACAACAGTAGTCTCTCCACGGCTTACCAATTTCATTACGGGTACAACTTCATGACTTACCGAAATTTGTGTGAATCCTATTACCTCGGCAATTTCCTTTAATTTTTTTTCATGCCGATTAAAGCGATAGGCATGCATCAATACGATAGCAAGCGTGCGATATCCTTTAGCATAGGCTTGTTCCATTTTTTTTCGCGCCCCTTCTACATCTAAGGGTTTTAAGACAGTACCTTTTGCATCAACTCGTTCCTTAACTTCAATCACTTCTTCATAAAGCAAGGGAGGTAATCTAATATTTAATGCAAAAAGTTCAGGACGATTTTGATATCCAATTCGCAAAGCATCAGCATAACCTTCAGTAATCACTAAAAGTACCTTCGCTCCCTTGCGCTCAAGTAGGGTATTCGTTGCTACGGTTGTTCCCATTTTAATGAATGCAATTTCATCTGCTGGAATAGCAGTACATTTGAGGATATCTTGAATACCCTGGATGGCCGCATCTGGATAGCGTTCAGGATTTTCAGAAAGTAATTTATGGCTGCTTACACGTCCTTCGGGACTGCAGGCAACAACATCAGTGAACGTACCGCCTCTATCGATCCAAAACTCCCATTTATTTTTTTCCATTTTGCCTAAGTCCATGGCCGCTTCTTGTTATTAATTATACTACACAACATCTTATATCAAATTATGGCCAACTCTGATACATATCGCTGAAAAACCAGTCTAGCTCTACTCCGACGTCCCGCCCCCACGGCCTTGTTCGCGGGTTGTCCGCGAGCTCCAGAAGAGTTGCGCTAAACAATACTGTTGCCATATGGGGTGTAGGTCGGAGATGCACTCAAAGCCCCCTAATATAAACCCAAAGATACAATCTGGTTAACATGAATAAAAAAGTAATTATTAGACGTTTATTTTTGGACATCTCATTGTTCCACTCCTAAAATTACAATGATTGGATCGTTTTAAGCCTCGATAGGACAAATTATGTGTCGATTTGTAGCTTATATAGGAAAAGAAAATATTTTATTAGCGGATCTTTTAATAAAGCCTAATAATTCGCTTATAAAACAAAGCCTCCTTGCCCGTGAATCACGTACGTTGACTAATGGAGATGGGTTTGGGTTAGGATGGTACACTTCATTCTCTCGAATACCTGCTTTATTCACATCCCTTTATCCTGCATGGAATGATCAAAATTTAACTTATTTGGCAAAAAAGACTAAGTCTCATTTGTTTTTTGGCCATATCCGTGCAGCAAGCACAGGCGGGATCTCACAATTTAATTGTCACCCTTTTATATATAAAAACTGGTTATTTATGCACAATGGATGGATTCCCAACTTTGAAAAAATCAAGCGACAAATTCATAATTTATTGGACAATGATATTTATAATTGGGTTAAAGGCAGTACCGACTCAGAATTGATTTTTGCATTATTTCTTCAATTAGCAAAAAATTTAAAAATAAAAGATGCCCATGATATCCACAATACCTTGTTAAAAACGTTGAACATAATTGACGAATTAGTAAAAAAACATCATGAAAAAGGCGTGTCCTATTTTAATATCTGCATCACGGATGGAAAAAGAATCGTTGCATTTCGTTATTGTACTTCTTCAAAAGCAAAACCGGAAACGATGTACTTCTCCCTGAGAGGGAATTTTGCACAAAAAGCAACTACAGAAACTGTTTACCAATACGTAATCATTGCTTCTGAAAAATTATCAACCAACAATGGATTTAAATGGCAAATTATTCCGATGAATCATTGTTTCATGGTTGAATCAAATTTAAGTATTTCATTACAAAAGCTTTAGTTGTAATACTAAGGACGATGCAATGCGCATTAAAAAAATTGAAAACTATAAAATTGATTGTGAATTATTTGAAAAAAATTTAATTGCTGAAACCCAGCTTTTAGAAAAATGGTTTACAAAAAATTATTTTAAATCGGAACATATGAATGCAGGTGCCGAAATTGAATTTCTTATTTTGGATAAAGAATATCAATTAACGCCCCATAATATTCTTTTTACTAAAAAATTAAAAAACCAAGACTTGGTCAGAGAGGCAGGAGGTACTCAACTGGAAATTAATACTCCGGTTTTTCCCTTAAAAGATAATTTTTTATCTCTTCTGCATCAAAATATTTTAGCGACCTGGAATAAATGTTGTGACATGGCGCTTAATACCCGGCACCACTTGGTACTTATAGGTTCAATACCGCAAACAGACCCTGCTCTTTTTAAACCTTCCTATATTACGCCCAAGGATGCTTTTCTTTTAATGAATGAGTTTGTAACCAAATATCGCAAAGAAGCACCTTTATCTATTCATTTAAAAGGAGAAAATGAAAATCTTCAGTTATCTCCAGAATCTTTAGCTATAGAAGGTTTAATATGTGCGTTGCAGCTTCATATAGAAGTTCCCCAGCATCAATTAGCTCATTATTTTAATATTGTTCAAATATTATCAGCCCCCTTATTAGCTCTTAGTAGTAACTCCCCTTATTTTTGTGGAAAAAATTTATGGAGCGAAACAAGAATTGGTATTTTTGAACAACTTTATACATTTCCTCATCCATTGCAAAAAACCGTTTTTTTTGAACCTAATTATATGCAAGAAACTCTATGTCCCATTTTTGAAAATAATTTAAAAAACTTTCCTTATCTCTTGCCTCTGGCAGCTTATGAGGAGCCAATCCATCATATGTTCCATGTTCGATGTCAAAATAGTTGCATTTTTCGCTGGAACAGGCCCATTTTAGATTTTAACAAACAGGATGAACCGTATCTGAGAATTGAACACCGCGCATTATCTACGGGCCCAACTGTAATTGATATGATAGCAAATGCGGCATTTTTTTATGGCATAGTTTATTATTATGCAAACACATCCCCTTCTTTAACCTCTTTAATAACTCAGGAATCTACTTTAAAAAATTTTTATGCGTCAGCTCGTTATGGATTAGAAGCGCGACTACATTGGAACACCGGTAAGATTAAGGCTCGAACTCTTTTAAAAAACTTATTACCCCAAGCTTTAAAAGGACTTGAAGATTTGGGGATAGACTCTGTTGAGGCTCATTTTTATTTAGATATCATTAAAACCAGACTTTATAAAAATCAAAATGGAAGTATCTGGCAAAAGAAACATCTGATGAAACACAAAAATGACTTTAATTATATGCTGGAGCAGTATACCAAAAATCAATATTCAGAAACTCCGGTTGCTGATTGGAACTTTAATTAATTTGCAATAAATACCTTTCAAGGGCTTCGGTAGATAACCCGGTTGCCTTTGCTCACCTCTGTGCTGACGCCCCGCGAACAAGGTCGTGGGGACAAGACATTGGAGTAGAGCTGGGCTGGTTTTCCAGAGATGTATATAAGATTCGGAATTGATACCTTGTCTCCGGATAGACCAGAAAATGACTTTATCGTTCACCAGCTGATGCTCGAAAACAAGAAATATATTGTTGAAAATGCTTTTAATGCAACAAGATTACCTGCATTAGGTGCCTACAGCATGATTTTACTTATGAAAATTGCTGATTTAACCGAAGCCCCTGTGCGTTTAATTGGTCTTTATTGATTTTGTTTTGTTACTTTATATAATCCATCGTATTCATTCAATTTCCTGGCAGGAATTACATTGAAAATCGCTATTATTGGAGGTTCTATAGCAGGTTGTGCCCTGGCCTTATTATTGAAAGACCAGTTTCCGGTCACTGTTTTTGAGCGGGAACCTGATTTAAAATCACGTGGGGCGGGTATTACCCTCTCTATTGAATTACTGAACACCTTAATCGCTCAAAATATTATTGACCCAGGTACATTAGCTCATACATTCACCACCCGCAGCTTTTATTGCCAAGCGGACAATGAGCCGATTTATGGAAAATTTTTATGGAAACAGGGAATTTCCATGGCAAGTCTCCACTGGGATACTTTATTCACTAACTTAAGAAAAAGAATACCGAACTCGATATATCATCATGGCGTAAAAGTCATTGACGTACAGCTTCCTGATGAACGTCCTGGACAAGTCATTTTAGAGTCTGGAGAAACACAGGCCTTTGATTTAATTGTTTTTGCAGATGGCGTTCAATCTCTGGGAAGAAAATTGATATCCAATGTACAGCCGGAATATTCGGGTTATGTTGCATGGCGTGGCACGCTGGAGTTTGAGAAGATAAAAAATAAAACTCTTTTCAATGATCAGGGACTTTATTACTGCTATAACAAAGGACATTTATTAACTTATCCGGTGTATCATCATCAAACAAATAAGTTAAATTGGGTTTTTTATGAAAAATTAGCGCTTGCAGACCTTGAGGATTTAGGCCCAACCTCTTTAATCGACTTTTCTGTAAAAGCAAAACAACATCTACACCAATTAGCTCGTAACCAATTACCGGAGGTTGCGGCACAAATCATTCTCGATACGCCATCTCCTTTCATGCAGAAAATTGTTGATGTTTGCGTCGATCACCTTGTAACCCAGGGCGCTCTTTTACTGGGTGATGCAAGTGCAGTATTACGCCCTCATGTAGGAAATGGCGCTTCCTTAGCCATTCAGGATGCACTAAGTCTTAGTGAACATCTCAAGCAAGGTGATGATTTGCAGCAGGCAATTACAGCATGGGAGAAAGATTCTCTTCCTAAACGACTTGCCATGTATGATTTATCAAAACGAATGGCTGATGCTTTGGTACTACATCCTGTTGCATGGCACGAAATGAATGAAGAAAAAATGTCTGTCTGGTGGGAACAGATTATCCTAGGAGAGGCATGGTATACCACACTACCCCTACCTCAAAAGTCTGGATAAAACCCTATTCTCAAGAACATCACGGCTGAAGCTGTTCACTAGCCTAATTTCAAAATCCATCCTATGTCTTATCTACAGGATTGCTGGAGCTCCATTGACTCCATGTTCCTTGATACCCTTTCAAAAGCTGCTGAGCAAACTGATAAAAATGAGAAAGAAAACGAAGTCTCTGTTCATAATAAGGAGTAAGAAAAGGATCAGCTCGATTTACTTCAAATAAATTATAATATGGCGGTATTGAGGCATGACGCGCAACAATTTCTTCAAAACTCACTTTATCTGCATTTTTTAACATGTCATACATTACAAAAAAGCTTGTTGTCCTGCCTTTTCCTCCCCGGCAATGGATATGAAACCACGCATCTTCAGGCGCATTTTTTATTATGGCCAAAAACGCATCAACTTCTAAATCAGAAGGTGCGGCATGATCGGTAACATAGAGTCGATGATATTCAAAACCTAATCGAGAAACCAAATCTTTTTCGTTTTTTACCACTTTAACTGGAATGTTTTTACCATTGGAATATTCCTTAGCGGCAAACTGTTGTGAGGATAAAATCCCTCTCACCTTTTTCTGAACTCTTAATGAATTAAGCCAATTTTCCTGATCTGCAAGACTTTGGCTATTGCTTTTTCCTTTATTTATCCAATCATATTCACTTACTAACGTAATCGCTTTGCCATTAAGATAACCATGGCTCTCTTGGCGTAAATCTAGTACCAAAACAGATTGACTCCTTGAACTCTTATGCCTGGAAATATAATCAGAAATATCTTTCCATCCCTTTTCACTCGGCTCCTCACTTCCAGAAATGGTCAGCTCTTTAATACCTGCTGTATTCCCTTGGTATACATCGGCGATCATGGAGGCATCACGCAATACCTTTAATGAAGAAGAGGAATACTCAGTATCCTGCACGACACAAGGATTATGGATGCTTGCATCGCATGCTTGAGTTTCTGTATTTGTTTTTGCTAAAATCAATTCTTGAGCCAACGATAGAATGATGAAAATAACTGCAATACGCTTCAAATAGGTCATCCATAACCCCTTACCAAGAAACATAATGCATTCTATGTTAATTTTTTTTCCTACCGCAATACTGTTGGCTCAAAAAAACGTACCAAAATTTTAATCATGAATAGACCTGCTGATGCAATTTAGCCTTATTTTCTCCGGTTGTAGCTTTCCGCCACGCATCACCTGTCTCTTGATCACATCTCGGCCTACACCCCGCGGCTTGTTCGCAGGTCCAGTGTTTTAGGACAGATCGCCTGGATCTCGCGGACAAGCCCGCGGGACGTCGGAGTAGTGCTTGGACTGGTTTTTCAGCGATGTATATAAGATTCAGACGCGTCATCTAGGCTGTAAGAATATTATTTATTGTGTGCTCGTGTTGAATTCGGGCCCACAATAAGTATTAATAAAATGAATAACGATTTGAGCAAAATGTTCATCCCATAAGTTATGATGCCCCTTATCAGCAAATTCAATCCATTTCTTAGGTTGGTTTGCATGGTTGAAAAGGGCTAAACCCTGATCGTAAGGTACAACCTCATCCAATTTTCCATGCAACATTAAGATAGGAACATGAATGTTTTGAATACGCGATAAAGAATCATACTTATCAATTACAGGCATGAGCACCCAGGAATAATGAAATCGAGCCAAAGCAGTTAATGAGGTATAGGGGGATTGCAAAACTAAAGAGCAAATAGGAAATTCTGTTGCCATTTGCGTAGCTACCCCGGTTCCTAATGATTCTCCATAAAGCACGATATTATTTACCGGAACGCCCTGTTGCTGTAAAAACGTCATTGCTGCTCGAGCATCCTGATACAATCCTGATTCAGTTGGCTTTCCCGGATTTCCTCCATACCCGCGATACTCAAGTAATAACACGCCAAACCCCTGTGAAAGGAACTGACGAGTCAAATACATGCGATAACCAATATGCCCTGCATTTCCATGTAAATAGAGTATTGTCGGCTTATTATCCACAGCGGGTTTATACCAAGAACTTAAAGTCAATCCATCTGCAACAGGCAGCTTAATGATTTGCATGTCTTCGGCCTGAAAATCGCTCAAACTCGGTTTTTCTGGAGATGGAAAATAAATGAAATGTCGTTGTAAAAAATACCCTAGAGTAACAATTAAAATAAAAAGAAAAAGAACCAGTAACAATTGTTTGTGCCTCATCTTATTTGTCTTCATTCATTTACTATAAAAAGGGATAATCAGTGTAACCTTTTGTGCCACCCCCATATAAAGTCGCACGATCTAATTCATTGAGTAGGGCATTTTTTCTAAATCGCGTCACCAGATCCGGATTGGAAATAAAATACCTCCCAAAAGCAACGAGATCCGCATAACCACTGCTGATCGCTTCAATTGCCATTTCTAATGTATAGCCGTTATTTACCATCCAAGGGCCGTTAAACTCTTTCCGTAATGCAGCAAAATCAAGGCCATAATACTCTCGTGCGCCTTGAGTTTCCCCTTCGATAACATGAATATAAGCCAAATCGAATCGATTCAGCTCCCGTACAAGCGGGAAAAACACCGCAGCAGGCGAGGTATCTGAAACGCCATTGGCATGACTTACCGGAGCAAGACGAATTCCTGTTCGATTTGCACCAATTTCAGATACAATGGCACTGGTTACTTCCAGTGCAAAACGCAGTCGATTAACAATTGAACCGCCGTATTGATCGGTGCGATGATTTGTTCCATCACACAAAAATTGATGAATAAGATATCCATTGGCTGCATGAATTTCAACACCATCAAATCCGGATAAAATAGCATTCCTTGCTGCAACTCGATAATCTTCAATAATGCCCGGAATTTCACTAAGCTTTAAAGCACGTGGATTCCCCACTTCGACAAATGTCCCATTTTCAATAAATGTGCGCTGCCCTGTTGCCGCAATGGCAGAAGGAGCTACAGGAGCACCCCCTTTCGGTTGAAGCGAGGGATGTGAAATTCGTCCTACATGCCAAAGTTGCAAATAAATAACCCCACCCTTTGCATGAACTGCGTCCGTTACTAATTTCCATCCAGCAATTTGCTCCGAGGAGTAAATTCCAGGCGTCCAAGCATATCCTTTCCCTGTAGGTGAAATTTGTGTTGCCTCAGCGATGATTAAACCTGCATCTGCTCGTTGCGCATAATATTCCGCATTAAGTTCTGAAGGGGCATCAATTCCATGAATTGCGCGATTTCGCGTTAGTGGAGCCATCACGATGCGGTTTTTCAAAATTGAACCGCGCAAGTTAAATGGAGTAAACAGAATTTCATTATTCGTAGTCATTCTTGCCTCATGCAATTTTTATACTCAAAAATTAATTCATTTTGTTTCTTTTACCTAAATTAAAAACATTCTATAGGGTCTGGTGACAATTCGCTAGATTGAGCCAAAATGGAGCGAATTGTCACCAGACCCTAGGTTTCATTCTAGATTATAGGTAAGATATTCCAGAACGTAAGGGTAAACGCTCTTTGAACATAAAACAGCTCTTTTGGGCCTACTTGCCGTGCTTTATGCACGGCATCCAGTCGAGCGTACATGAAATACCGGAGCTGGGTTCCGCCCATAAGGCGCGGAATATAGGTCTGATTTTATATCATGCTATTTAATGCGTTTACCACTGGAATCCATTTTACTTTCATAAGGAAATAATAATGTATCATAATATCTTAGTTGCAATTGATGACAGTACTACATCAATGCAAGCCTTCCATGAAGCCATTAATCTGAGTAAAGTGCATCAGGCAAAATTACGAATTGTACATATAGCAAACGAATTTTATGCTCCTTATGTCGGAACCGGTGTTGATTATGAGAGACTAGAAGCTTCATTCAAAGAATATGGTCAAAAATTTCTGGATAAGATGCTCACCATTGCCCGCGAACACCATGCTGATTGCGAAGCACATTTACTTGAAATGAATCCTTCTAAAGAAAAAGTACCTGAGAAAATCATTGAAGCAGCAAAAAATTGGCCAGCTGATTTGCTTGTCGTAGGAACGCATGGTCGTCGAGGCTATCAGCATTTATTACTTGGTAGTGTTGCAGAAGGAGTAATTCGCAATGCCCCCATGCCGGTTCTTCTCATCCGAGGCAAACAATCCTGAATAAATGAGCTTCAGTAAACTAAGAATTATAGCGAAGGATTAGCCTTATACTGAAGGTTCTTTCGCTGTACCTAGTTTGAAATGCAGATTCTTTCCCTTTTCAGTACATTATCATCTTAGGAGTTTGTTATAATGCGACAAAAAATTATTTATTGGATTTATTTTAATGCAAAAACTGCTTCATGATTTTCATGATATGGAAAGGCGCTTTTTCTCGCTGATCAGTTTAAATTGTCTTGATTATCAAACAATAACTGCTTTTGAAACCGGGGTGCTTGCCACAGGTTTGAACCCTGCTTTTGTTACCAAGATAGATGAAAAATTTTTACATGATCTCGCACATTGCAGATCCTACTTCGCACAAAAGAATTTACCATGGGCACTGATTTTTTCAGAACATACACCGATTTTTTCAGAGCAAGATAATCCATTACCACAAGATTATGAATTAACTGATACTGGTGTAGGGATGGCGTTCAATCTTGTGGCGAATTCACTGAATACTCCGGATAACCAACTTGAATTTAAAGAAATGAATAAGGATTTACATACCTGGAGTATTCCCCTTATCCATGGCTTTCAATCAACACCAGAAATTACCCATGTTTATACTTTAAGACATGATGAAGCATTGAAAAAATCGTGTGATATTCATCATTTTTCAGGTTTTTTTGCCAAAGAAGCAGTGGTATCAATAACATTAACGGTAAAAGAAAATCTTGCCCGCATCGATGATTTAGCTACCTTACCGCGCTTTCAAAAACGCGGCTTTGCCTGCGCAATGTTAGCTTATACTTTGCAAAAAGCTTTGGATTTAAAAGTGCAAACATGCTTTTTGGAAGCATCCACTGCAGGCCTTAATCTCTACAAACGTATCGGCTTCCAGCCCCTTTTTACAAACCATTATTATGAGCTGAGTGCTTCATGACCTACGTACCGCTGTGCTTTACTCAGACTATATATTTAGATAAGGATAATCACGTTGCACTGTATTTTCGTTTTTTTATATCTCTTATTTTTTCCTGGTGTCTTATTTGCCAATCTTGATTTAATCACCTGGAAAGGAATTTATTATCAAGCAGTTCCGAATAAAAAAGGAGTTACCAAAAAATACTGTAAGGAACATAGCCCTGGCACCTTCATTCATACCATACAGGATGGAATTGATAAGCCTATAATCACTAATAAGGGGATTCATCTAAAACAAATATCCTTTAAAAGTGACAAAGTAGACGGTATTTATCTCATTCACGGCAGTTTAATCGCCTTTGCAAAGACAGCAAAAAATTCCTGGCATGAGCGAATCGATTATTTTTTATATAAATACAGTGAAGCAGGAATTACAAAAGGCGTTTGGTATAGCAAACAATGCAAAGGATTCTATAAGGGGATTGTTCTAAATAATAAAAATAAATAGCATGTATTTTTGCGCATTGTCCTAAATGCATAGTGTCCTATTGCTTAAGCCCGGACCTTAATAAATTGTTTGTTTCACGCTTGAACCAACTAAGCCCATTAGATGCTGTTCCTCTGCAATCTCTACTATCGCATCAAATCGCTCATCAATGATCGCTTTTAGGTTATCATAAGAAGAGAGCGTTTTATCATTGTATTGCAACAATTTTTCAATAACTTTAGGGTTCGTTACCTCGTTTATAACTTTTTCAATTACTTGTAAAACGCCTGAGTCACTAATCAATCCTCGCAATCGTTTCAATAACAATTGATTGGTGGGTGCTAGAGCCTCGTCTTCAACTTCAGCTTTTTCATGTAAATCGTTCCATTTGGTATTACCCCCTGCAGTCGGAGCTATTTGCACACTCAAACGAGAAAAAGTAGAAATTACGTCTCCTCGCCCTGTCTGCACACTCATTTTGCGTCGCATGAACTGCTGATTTTCCTCAAAGAGTTGGTCTATGAGGTGTTGGAATTTATCATGTTCCTCTGATGAAACTTCAATAAGCTCAGCTTGATTCAGCGCGGGAAGTATTCCAAAAAGCTTCTGTACTTGCAGTGCTTGTTTCTCAGTTTTAGCGATAACTCGCAAAGATAAGCTATTCTCTGCATGCCATAAAAAACCAATATCTATTTTAGGATCCGATGGCATATTATACTGGTTCAGCAAAAAAGACATGTTAGGAAAGGTGATAAATTTATAGGTTGGTTTAATTAATAACATCTCTTTTTTCTGATTGTATTTAAGCTCAGCGATTTCCATTAATTTTAAAAGTTGTTTGGGCATAATAGTACAACTTAAGCCCCCATCGTTTTGAACGCACTCAAGCGCAAACTCATCTTCCAATTGACGAGCAATTTTTTTATTCAGTGTAGTTAAGGTATAAGTCCCATTCTCTTCCCTTTTTAATTGAAATGGAATTCTGCCGCTTTGTGGATCAAAACGCATTGTACGCAAAAAAACTTCTCCATCATGCGACATGACTGAGGTAGGTGAAAAATACTTTTCTAATTTATCGATTAAATCGATTTCCTGTGCAGTTAATAACATTCGTTTTGGGAATTTAGCCAATATCTGTTGATTGCTGTTATAGGCTGTTGCTGCCATATCATTAATAAACCCTAGATACCCTTCCAGCTCCTCATAAGGCATGTCGTTTTTTATACCCATCTCGATTAAATTAATTCTTATTTTGGCAAAATACAGATCAAAATTTGATAATTTCCCTGCCCATATTTTCATGATATCGGTATCAATTAAAGCCTGTAATTGACTTCCCTCACTGCAATTTCTCCTCAGCTCGCCTAAAGAATTTAATAACTCCTCCCGGGAAGGTGTATTTTTTTGAATACGCTCTAATTCCTGTCTTAGCCCTGGATAACTTTCAATCACTTCTTCATTAGGGTTTTCACCGGTGATCATCTTTCTGAGTAAATGGAACCCTTCCATGCGCTCAGATAAGGTAGTATCGTAAAAAACACTGTAATTTCGATACATAAAATGGCGGGCAAAACCAATTGTGGAAGAACTTCTAAATAATGCAGGCGCTTTAGCGAAACTGTCTTCAAATGAAAAATCATCACTTAAGCTTGAGCATACGCCTTCTCCTTCATAAGGCTTTCCATAATCAAAACCGTAAAATGCAGCGTCGGCAAAACCTTTATTTTGCGCATCCTTACCCATGCCATCCCGATCGCCAATCGCAATACCAAAAATTAAATTCTTGGCCAACCCGGGAATGTATTTGGAGCGTTTGATTGCAGCCTGCTTATCTTCTACCAAGACACCATTATAATCAGGCTCAGAACCACCATATAGAAAACTTGTTAACTCTCGCAAACCATTTTTCCAGCCGCATGCTAATAAGGCATGAACTCCTTTTGAACCATTTTTAACCCAGATAAGCTCCTGCTTTTGATTTTGCGCACTAAAAATACCGGCCAAGCGTGTGCCTACAAACTCTCTTATTGCTTCTTTGTTGGCTTTAATTCTGTCTTTTTGACCTTCGGCATAATCGAGTTTATACATCCAAGCTCTTAAGCCATTGTTTTTGGCTACCGCTTCTTTTATTTCATTGCAAAGCCATTGGATACCAGGATATAGGATGCTTTCAGCATGAGGGCCTTTTATATGCGAATTAATAAAAGTTGAAAATACGACGCGCTTTTGTTTTACACTTGCCGCTTCATTTAAGTCTTCTCGTAAGCGAATAAGTTTTAATCGCTCTTTATCAGGCAACTCCTCTGAAGAGGGCAAATGTTCTTTCGCTAACAGGGAGTCCAGTTCCTGAAAAAATAATTTATCTAAATTAACCGCCCTAAATCCTGGTTCTACACCACTAGGCTTTTTTGCATAACAAAATTGTTTTGCGCCAAACATACTACCTAAACGAGTTAATTCCTTGTTTTTGCGTACAGTGAATTGGCCTATTTCCACTAGTTCTGTTTCAAGGATATCTACTGAAGAGGATACTCTAGGTTTTAACTCCTTTTGTAGCCTAAGCAGTGGTTCGCTCTTTGAAACAGAACCCAATTCAGTTGTTCTCATTTTGACAGGTGGTAATAAATTTTCTTCCTCTATCTCTTGAGATTGAACTTTTATCTGATCATTTAAAATACGCATCATTAAACCATCTGATTTTATACGATATAGAGGCGCTTTACCTAATTCGACACCAAAATTTTTTGAACAGAAATTTTTAATAAAATTACCTGCTTCACTGTATGCCCCCCCAAATGAATTTAAAATGACAGCATATTCACTCGCCAAAACATCCAAAAGTGCAATAATTTTTGCATCAGAAGATAAAAAATCATTTTTCTTTATTTTAATTATTTCTTGATTCAAGCGCTGCAGACGCGAGGCATCAATTCGGATCCCCGAAATTCTTTCGATAATTTCTCTATATTCCTTAGCAAAATGATCCGTTGTAACAAATACAGCTTCCTGTTTTTTTGTAATGTCACTTTTAGATATCATGTCATCTTCCTCTTTAAAGATTAATGATAGAGACGCCGCTAAAAATAGCGGTAATTCAACACTTCTTCGATCAACTTATTTCTTCTTTTCTAATTCCACTTTATTCCATTAAAATTAAGAGACTATTAAGCAACTTGTAAAAATGATGCAAGGACATGTTGCATTCAATAAAAAAAGTAACTAATTTTCAGGATGCGTTCATGTCACTAAGTATCGAGTCAAAATTAATTAAGGACATTTAGGGTCTGGATGGTTTAAGTAATAAAATAGTACTTACTAAAAGGCACGCTTTATGACACATAAAGAAAAAGGTAAAAAACCGCTGCCCTTTACCTTATTTCCTGTAAAACAACGAAATGGATCTGTTGTGTACTATGCCTCTGATTTTTCTGAAGAGTTAGGCGGTGCTGTTTATAAAGGACATCAGTGTACTTTAGTCAATGCAAACCCCCTAGATTTAAAACCGCGCCACATAAAAAAAGAAGAGTTGAGAATTGACTACCATAGCCCTGTGGCAATAAAACTCTATGATGGCAAGCACCATCCCTCTCCTTTTCAATTTTATACTTCAGAAATAGCCGTCTTAAATATTAAAGGTAGAGATGCTCTCATTATGGATTACATAGATGGGTTCCATATCTATCCGGATGCTTGTGATAATCCTGGATTAAATCAATTAACCTTTTTACAAGTAGTAGATATCTCTTGGCAATTGATTCTTGGACTCAACACCCTTCATTATAGGAATACCAGCGGTCCTTCAATCGTACATGGCGATATTAAAGGGGAAAATATCAAAATACAAATCAAAGAAATTGAGACCACTGATGGGAAAAAATATAAAGTTGACGTGTCATTCCTGGATCTCGATTATGCCAAACCCATCATTGATACACCACAAATTCCTCAAGGAACTCCAGAACATATTGCCATCGAAATATTAAACGGTTATTACTCGGAATCTAGTGATTTTTTTGCATTGAGCCCACTTTTACTAAGTCTATTTGGTGCAGATAACCCCTTAAAAAAGATTATTGAATTCGGAAATGACAATGTACACATGAAGCGAGAGGAACTCATAAGAAAATTTCGCGATATTGGTTTTTGTACTGACGGGCTTTTTGAGCATTTTAAGAAAAAACCTGACCTCTTTATTTGTGAATTAGTAAAAAATTTCATCTTGAAAATGGGAAAAAAAAACAGGGTGGATCGACCTTCGCCAAATGCCATACTTGAGTTTTTTACTGCATTAAGGCAATTAAGCCTACTCGATGACGCCAATCGCTATAATACAGAAAAGGAGAGTTACTTTTTGCGTCTTTATATAGCAGCTCAAGAAGAATATTGGTTAACCGAGAAAAAATATCAAATGTTATTTTTCCATTTAGATGAGCATTTGCAAAAAAGATTAATTAGCCTAATGAGTATGAAGCAATGTGTCCTGTTCTACAAAATTGCCCAAGAAAACAATGCGCCCTTCTCACTTATCAATCAATTAAGAAGAAATGCTGCAAACCATCTGGTAGAACAAATTCGTTTTTTAAAAAAAACATCACGGACAAGTTTTTTTTTCTCTTCTTCACCAACTAAAAAAGACATCCAATGGTTACTTTACTGTTATAAACATAATGATTTTGCAGATTTTTATTCTACTTCACATGAAAAAATAAGAAAAAAACTCGAGCAATGCAGCAAAAAAGATTTAGCGCCTTTAATTTTAATTATTACAGAAGGAATAACCCAAAAGATAGATTCACCTTTCTCCACAAATTCCTCAAACTCAATTAGTTGAATTCATAAACAATAAATCACACGCTCCTCTAATTCAAAAGACGTCTTAAAAGCCTGCGAACATTGGATAAGTTTTTTAACTATCCATTGGCACTCTTCATTACTTGCATAATGCAATTTGAAATTTTTTCTTATCATTGGCACCAACTCCAAATGCGACAACTGTAAATTGGGGGCAAAAGAAAAAAAATACATCAATGACAAATCACTTTTAAATTGTTCCCAGCCACTGATACCCTCATAATCATTAATCAAATCTCCGCAACCATATAGAATTAACCCCTGGTTGTGCCATTCAATACCTATTGGGTGATGCGAAGAATGACCATGAATCACGTTAACACCTAATTCATCAATGAGTGTGTAAGCAAATCGCTGATGTTGAGCTGGAATGTCATAACCCCAATTTTCCCCCCAATGAATGCTAACAATGCATAAATCTCCAGTTTTTCTGTAATACTCAATCACTTCCTTTATTTGCTTTATGGAGTCTTTACCTAAATCAGTCAGCAACCATACCCCAGGTTGTTCCGAAGTGGCAGCCCACTCTTTTAAAATACCACTGGAAAAAAGCCCCATCGAGAATACGAGAATCCTTCCTTTAAAACCTGGAACAAGATGGATTGCAGGCGCAGTCGCTTCCTGAATATTTTTTCCTGCGCCCGCATAAGCTATTCGAGCTTTATCCAAAGTCAACAGTGTCTCTAAAAATCCCTCTCGGCCCCAATCCAATATGTGATTATTAGCCACAGCACATACATCAACGTGTGCTGAAGTAATTGCATCTATATTCTCAGGATGCATGCGGTAATTAATCCCCTTGAATGGCCATGGCGTATTGCTACGGGTAATGCTTGTTTCCAGATTAATTAAACGAAAATCAGGATTTCTTAATTTTAATTCTACTAAACCATCTCCCCATATATATGTTCCTTTTTTGCCAAGCGGAATCTTGCCATTGACTCTTTCAGCAAGCCAGACATAATCACGTGCATCTTTAACATAAGACTCATAAATTTGCGGCTCACCAGGATGAGTTAAAATTTGATCTATCCCTCTCCCAGTCATAACATCACCACATAAAAAAATATGGAATTGAGGAAATACTGATGACATGATCCTTTATCCTTGAATCTAAGGGTAAGATTAGTTCATTTTTCTACTAATAATAGTCGTAAATTAAAGAACATGCGGTAATAAATGATGGCCGTTTCGCGCTGATTAGTACTGATTTTCTGTATGCACTTTCTCTATTAATCATGAAACAATTTTTTGGTTTGAGGTTCATCCTGCACAGTGGAGGCCGATGTGGTAGGTTCAGCTTTTCTTTTTTTGCCATCGTCTAAAGTACTTAGAACTCCCAAACCACTGCTAGATAAAGTTGGTGTGGCTGTTTTTTTTCTCCAGTCGAAGACATCACTTTTTAGATCCTTTTGTAAATCTTGAGAAATCTCAAATTTGACAAAATGAGGAGAAACTTTCTTACAATGATTTTCAAAGGTTTCACGACAAAATTGATCGGTTAAATCCATTATAAGATACTCTGAAGGCTCATCTTGTAACTGCTCAAGCCGTTCCTTCTCCATCTTTTTGAACCAATTTTTTAATGCCTCTTGATCTTCATAAAACTCTGGTGGATAAAAACCAAACTTATTATAAACGGTAAGCGATTCTGCTGAGGGGCTGACTGTCATATTGTGCTGTCCGCTATTTACGAAAAAATCCAGAGCATAGACCATCATTAAATTACCAAGTCCTTTACGACGATATGTCTCACTTACAAATAAACTAAACAATTGAGATATTTTTTCTGTATCTTTGTTTAGCCTTAATTCAATAAAGCCGATGACTTTTCCATTGTCCCGCAAAACAAGCATTAAATCACATCTATTGCTATCGTTATGTAACAATTTTCCATTATTGTTAAATAACTGAACCGTTTCATCACCTAATTTTTCAACATCATTTTCAAAATAAATTTCCGCCATCGCATCTTCGTGCCTGACATAACTTAAAAAATCAGATAAATCATTTTTACCAGGGTAATCAAGAATATAATTCTCTTTAGGAGTTGGGTTAATTGTATTATCTACATTTTGAAACATGATTCATGCCAATTACCGAGCAATAGTTTAATTATAATCTCGATAGATCTTTAATTCAACAATTTGGGTGTTTTTTGAAATAAAACAGCTTCACTTTTAGCACTTAATTCACTCGCTAAATAGGAACTATTTCCCTGCTCTTTTCAATATGGTTTGAAATCCCCCTCCAGTCAGGCTCATAGCATAAAAATATGGAATTAGGCAATACTTCATCACATGCTCATCCATCCTTTGGTATATACTGTATAAAACCAGTTCGTTTTTTCTACTAATAAAAGGATAGCCTTAAATTGGGAGAAGTGGTGGAAAATAAACAATGGCAGTTTTCGCTCTGGTATGTTTTGATGATTTTCTGGATTATCATCCTGTTTCAGAGCTTTTTTTTCGCAACCCATCCTGTAAATATTGCTTACAGTGATTTTATAAAACTTTTGAAAGCCGATAAGTTAAATAACGTCTTACTTGATGAAAGCTACATTACCGCAGACGTAAAAACTGAAGGTTTATCAGGATTACTTCCCGAAGACAAATTTAATGAAATAAAAGAATATGGCGGCAAAAACCCCCAAGTCACTACAGTTCGCGTTAATGATCCATCCCTTATATCGGCTTTGGAAGCAGCAAAAGTAAAATTTACAGGACAAGCTGAAAACAAATGGTTAACCCTGATATTATCCTGGATTATTCCTGCATTGCTCTTTTTCGCTCTGTGGAGTTTTTTACTAAGACGTATGGGTTCAGCAACTGGCGGCGTTTTGGATGTTGGAAAAAGTAAAGCGAAAATCTACATGGAAAAAGAAACACATGTATCATTTCAAGATGTTGCAGGAGTAGATGAAGCGAAAGCCGAGCTTATGGAAGTAGTTGAATTCCTTAAAAACCCGCAACATTATACTCGTATTGGCGCTCATATACCTAAAGGCGTACTTTTAGTGGGTCCGCCTGGAACCGGAAAAACATTACTTGCACGAGCTGTAGCAGGAGAAGCAGGAGTACCATTTTTTTCAATTAATGGTTCAGAATTCGTAGAAATGTTTGTTGGCGTTGGTGCTGCACGAGTACGTGATTTGTTCACTAATGCCCGAGAAACCGCGCCAACAATTATTTTTATTGATGAACTTGATGCCTTAGGCAGAGCACGCGGCGCTTATCCTATCGGCGGAGGACATGATGAAAAAGAGCAAACTTTAAACCAGTTACTCTCGGAAATGGATGGCTTCGACCCCAGTGAAGGATTAATTCTGCTTGCCGCTACCAATCGACCGGAAATTCTTGACCCCGCATTATTGCGGGCGGGGCGTTTTGACCGCCACATACTTGTCGATCGGCCGGATAAAAAAGGTCGAGTAGAAATTCTCAATGTTCATCTGAAAAAAATTCGGCAGGGCCCTGATGTTGATCCTGAAAAGATTGCGGCCTTAACTCCAGGTTTTTCGGGTGCCGATTTAGCAAATCTGGTCAATGAAGCAGCCTTGCTTGCCACACGTCATAATGCCGACTCTGTAAGTATGGATGACTTTACCAATGCTATTGAACGAATGGTGGCAGGGCTGGAAAAAAAGAATCGCTTACTCAATCCCGAAGAGCGTAAAGCAGTAGCTTATCATGAAATGGGACACACCCTGGTAGCGCTCTCCTTGCCTAACGTAGATCAGGTGCACAAAGTCTCAATTATTCCACGAGGAATAGGCAGCTTAGGATATACCATTCAACGTCCTACTGAGGACCGTTATCTTATGACAGAAGAAGAGTTAAAAAATAAAATGATGGTTTTACTCGGAGGTAGAGCAGCTGAATTTGTTGTTTTTGGTCGATTTTCAACGGGAGCAGCAGACGATCTTGCCAAAGCGACTGACATTGCACGGAATATGGTCATGCGTTACGGTATGGATAAAGAGCTTGGGCCTGTAACGTACCAGAAAGAACACTCACCTTTCCTGGAGTCTCCTATAACGCACAACGAACGTGAATTTAGCGAAGAAACAGCATGTGAGATTGATACGGCAGTTCGCAAAATAATTCAAACTGCCTTTGATGATGCCGTAGATATTATTAAAAAACGCATTAAAATTTTAGAAAAAGGGGCGCAATTATTATTAAAGCAAGAAACATTAAATGAAGAAGATTTAATTGCATTAATATCAAATAAAAAGGCTGTCCATAAGTAACCCGGGTGCAGCAACTGTCTCTTGATCACATCCCTGCCTACACCCTGCTCCTACGACTTGTCCCTGAGCGACCCACGCGAAATTTGAATGTAATCTTGGGTTTTTAAATGAAACATACTCATCTTTCTACGTACCGCGCATAAAGCCTGAGAGATAGACAAAAAAATTTGGTTTAAGGCATTGAAA